>DATLZR010000041.1 GCA_035573895.1 Blastocatellia bacterium
GACTCTGGGATCACGCTCGATACTCGGGGCCAATGACCGCGTGCGCCTGGGTGTGATTGGGGTTGGCGAGTGGGGACAGCAGCTCATTCGCCAGGCATTATGGAACGATAACGTAGAGGTTGTCGCCGTCGCCGACGTTTACGACGCACGGCATCAAGAGGTGCAGAGGCTCGTCCCCGGCGTTACCGCCTATTTCGATTATCGCTCGATACTCGACCGCCAGGATATTGATGCCGTGATGATTGCTACGCCGCTTCATTTACACGCGAGCCAATTCCTCGATGCTCTGAGTGCGGGTAAAGACGTTTATTGTGAGAAGACGATGGCTTATAGCATCGAAGAAGCCAAACAATGTCGTGATGCGGCCAGGATGTCCGATCGGATCGTCAGTATCGGGCTTCAGCACCAGAGTTCGGGATGGCTCACTGATGTTCAGCAATTCGTCACCAGCGGGATGTTAGGGAAGGTCACTGCGGTTGAAGCCTGGAAGAGTCGGAAAATCACCTGGGTTCGTCCAGTTCCTTCGGATGTTCGACCCGAGCATGTTCGTTGGGAGGCCTTCCTCGGTCCTGCTCCGGTACGACCGTTTGATCCTTTCCGATTCATCAACTGGAAGCTGTACTGGGACTATGCCGGCGGCATCGTCACCGAGCTGATGGTGCACCAGGTTGCGTTCATCCTGCGCGCGCTCGATTTGCCGATTCCGGAGACGGTTTATGCATCCGGCGGAATTTATGTCTGGCGCGATGGGCGCGAAGTGCCTGACACGGTGAGCGCCATAATGGATTTTCCCGCTCAGGGGGTGACGGTCAGCTGGACGGGTACGCTCGCCAACCCCTTTCACGGAATCGGTGAGCGGTACCTGGGGACCGATGGAACCATCGAGCGCCTCTTGGGCGCGACAAATCCCGTCACCGGGAAAGTTGAGGATAGTCTCTGGTACTATCCCAATCGAAATGACCGGCTGAAGCAACCGGGGACGACGCCGGATGTCAACCATGTGAGAAACTTCATCGAGTGCGTCCGCAGCCGACGGACACCGAATGCGCCGGTAGAGATCGGATACCGTTCGGCCGTCACGGTTCACATGGTCAACCTCTCCTACCGACTGGGTCGGCGGGTTCGGTGGGACCCACTGCGCGAAGAAGTGATCATTTCCGAGGCGTAAGAGTAAGCGTCATCCCTCCCGGCCCCTTCGCCAAACAGAGGAAGGGCGGGTTGAGCACCCGTCCCTCTCCTGACGATACGCAGACCAAGTATGATGGTGCCATTCGGAAAAAAACTTTCGACGGACGTGCATCCGCTGGGCCTCAGAATGCCACCCCTTGAGGCGGTGCGGGACAATTTTGCCTACCGTTATTATTTCACTCCCGAGTTCGGCTTTGGGAGAAAAGCGGTGCGGCACATCCGCCGGCGGCGCATCGAGATCGTGCTGGGGTTTCTGCAAGGGATGAGCGGCTGCGATGTCCTCGATGTTGGGTGTGGTCCGGGCGATGGGACGCTTCTGCTAGGGCGCCACTTCACATCACCTCGTTGGGTGATCGGGGTGGATCTCGGCTGGGAGTGTGTGACCCTGGGACGACAGATGGCATCAGCAAATAAGATGACGGCTCATTTCATTCAGGCTGAAGCGGGGGCACTCCCATTTCCGTCGCGGTCCTTTGATGCCGTCATTTCGTGGGAATTGATCGAGCACCTGCCTCACTATCGCACGTTCCTGGCGGAAGCGCATCGGGTGCTGCGTCCGGGAGGGCATTTGGTCCTTTCGACACCGACGCGGGCCGGCTTCCATAGCTGGCTCAAGCGAGCCTGGGTCCGGCTGCGTCGGCTGGACCGGCAATTTGCTCAGTACCGGAAGCCGGGTGATCTGTATGAACGTTTCCTTGGCCGCCGGGAACTCATCTCCGCTCTCAAGGAGTCCGGATTTGAGATCATCTCTCACTCGGTCAAAATTTTCGTTTTCTCGTTTCTCCCCGACTGGCTCTTCCCGCTCAATTGCGCTCTGGAACCGATCCTCGAATCCTTGCCAGGAATACGGCAGCTCGGCGTCACCGCCTTTTATCATTGTCGGAAAGCCTGAGCAGGTAGTTGACAATCCATTGTCAGCAATGGTAACCAATGTCCCCGACGATGCTATGAGACGGGACTTGTCAGCCTTGCTGGAGCGGGATCGGCTGATTCACTTGACGCTGGCGATGGCGATTGTGATCGGGTTTTTCCTGGCCTACATCAAGGATCACTATCCGTCGCCCCTCAGCTACTTTCTCTTTGACATCGTCCTGGCCCTTGCTCTCGTGTTCTGGCTGACGACGCGAGCGCGACGGGGGCGGGCGCTTTTGCCGGATACTCCGCTGACGAAGGTGCTGCTTGTTTTTTATGCCCTCTGTTTCGTCTACGCACTTGCTTCTGACACCCCTTTTCTCATCGGATTGTCGGCCTTCCGGGGATGGTGCTTTTTCACGGTGGCTTTCTTACTCGGCTATGATGTGATTGTTTCGGGCAGGCAGGTGCGAGCTTACCTGTTGCTCATCGTGAGCCTGGCGGTGCTGACGGGCTTCTACGGGCTTTATCAGTACATCGTTGGGGCCGAAAGAATTCTCCCCGAAGATGAGCTGGTCGCCGAGCGTCACCCCTTCGCCACCTACGTGACGCCGACAGGGGAAGTGGAATTTCGTATCTTCTCGACCTTTGTCTCGGCAGCCGCCTTTGGGACTATGATGGCCTACGGATCGTGCCTTGCGCTGATGCTCGCCATGAGCCCTCAAACCCGGCGGCTCCTTCGGGCGGCCCTTCTTCTGGGGATCATCCCGATGATGGTCGCGCTCGTTTTGACGGGAACGCGGGCGGCATTCGTGATGGTCTTCATCGGTCTGGGCGTTCTGTGGGCTTATCGGCGAAATCTCCGCATATATATTCTGGCGGCAGTTCTCATTGGCCTGGGCATCCGGATGGGTATCGTGTTGACGGAAGGCCGGGCAGCGGCTCGATTTGCGACTTTGTTCGATCCGGGTCTTTTCCTCGGTCGGGTCTCACAGCCTTTGCGAGCGGGTTGGGAAGCAATCCGGGAATCTCCCTGGGGGCATGGATTGGGACAGACCGGGCACGGGGTACCGCTCTTTCTCGGTAAATGGTATCCCACATTTCGCCCGATTTTCGCTGACGGTGACTTCGGGCGGATTATGGTCGAGATGGGAATTATTGGCTTGATCCTTTTGACGGTCATCCTGGGAATCGCGCTCAAAGGGGGAGCGCGGGCGGTGCGTGACCTCAATCAGACTGACGAGAGGGATATTGCACTCGGCATTTTCAGCGGGACGATTATGATCGGAGTGGGGACGTTCGTTGGGTCTCCATTCTTGAGCATCCCTCACGGTATGTTGTGGTGGTTTTTGTTGGGAGGACTCTACAAACTCTCGGCGCTGCATCGCCGACGCGGACACGCATACTGGTATGCGCCAGCCCGGTCGCCGGATGCCCAGGCGCTCATCGTCCGCGCGCGACGCGCCGCCCTGTCTGTCCGGGGGGAGAGGCGACGCGTCGTCTCCGAGCCTCAATGAGAATTGCACTCGTTGTCCATGATTTCACCGAGACCACCGGGCAGGGCCGGTATACCGTGGAACTCGCCCGCCGCTTCTCACGCGACCATGAGGTTCATGTTTTCGCCAATCGGTTCGACCAACCGGAGAGCATCGGATTGGCGAAGGGAAATCTCGCTTACCATCGCGTGATGGCATGGCGTGCGACGGCGCTCACCACGATTCTGACCTTTCCCCTGTTTTCCACCACCCCGTGCGCCCGAGGATTCGACATCGTGCACGCACAGGGGTTCACCTCCTTCTCTCAGGATGTGGTAACGGCTCACTTTTGTTTGTCTGCCTGGGCAAAGGCCCGGCATTCTGAGCAGCAGGCGCAATCCATGAGGGAGAAGGCATTTGTACACCTTGTACTTCCCTGGGAGCGCCGGATGTTCCGCCAACAACAAACACAGTGGGTCATCGCCGTCTCAGAGCGACTCAAGACGGATATTGCCCACGCATACGGTCGGGAGTCGCACGTCCGGGTCATCCGACCGGGAATTGATAGTGAGCGGTTTCATCCGCGCAATCGAGCCTCTTTCCGGGAGGACGTTCGCCGCAGACTCGGTTATTCTGACAACGACTTTTTGTTGCTCTATGTCGGTGACCTTGAGAAAGGGTGCGTCGAAGCGCTTCGAGCCTGTGCTCTGGTTCCCGAGGTGAAGCTCGTGTGCGTCTCCCGGCGGCCTGCGCACCGGTACGCCCGCTTCGCCGAGCGACTTGGCGTGCGCGACAGGGTGATGTTCGTAGGGCCGACGCGCGCTGTCGAAGCCTATTATGCAGCCTGCGATCTCTTTTTTTACCCCACAATCTACGATGCGCATGGCATGGTGATCTGGGAAGCGATGGCCAGCGAACTGCCCGTGCTGACGACAGGTCGAGCAGGCGCGGCAGAAGTCATCCAGCATCTTCGGAACGGAATCGTCGTTGAAGATCCGTCGGATGTCTCAGCGATGGCGGACTACATCGGTCAGTTGATGCGAAACGAGCGATGGCGGAAGGAGATGGGGCAGGCCGGGCGCGAGGCAGTCTCTTCGTATACGTGGGATCGCGCCGCCGAGCAGACTTTGGCCGTCTACGAGCAAATTGTTGGGCGAAAGGGAAGCCCATGAGGCGAACTGTTGCGTTTGTCGTCAACGACGAGCCCGGTGGTGCCTTAGCGCGACGAGCTGAGAGTCTGGCTGATCGGCTGAGACCGGACAGCAGCATCATTGTCCTTTGCCGGGGGAGGAGAAAGGTCCTGGCGATCCTTCGATTCATCGTGAACCTTGCCGATGCGCGACCGGAAATTGTGTACGTTTTTGACATGGGCTATTCGGGAGTCCTCGCCGGTGTTTTTTACAAGCTGGTGAGCAGGAGGCCACTTATCATTGAAACGGGGGATGTCATTTCAGCACTGGCGCGATCACTCGGGCGAACAGCAGTGGGATTGTGGTTGACCGAGCGGTTGGAATCGCTCGCCTTTGCTGTGGCAGACAGGATCGTCGTGCGCAGCACAACGTTTCAGGACGTCTTGAAGGAGCGAGGGGTGGAAAATGTGGTCGTGATCCCGGACGGAGTGGATACGCAAATTTTCACTCCGCGCCAAGCTGGATGCCTTCGGGCGGATCTCGGGTTAAACGACGCCCTGGTCGTGGGAGTGGTGGGGACCTGCCGCTGGAGTCCGACATTGAACTGGTGCTATGGGATGGAACTCGTGGAAGCAATGAGGTGGCTCATCGGGGAACCGGTCAAAGGACTCATCGTCGGCGACGGCGATGGCCTGCCGCTCCTGAAAAAGAGAGCCCGGGAACTCGGGGTCGCCGATCGGTTGGTTTTCGTCGGAAGGGTCCCTTACGAGGAACTGCCTGAGTACATCAACGCGATGGACGTATGCCTGTCAACGCAGACAAACGATCTCGTGGGTCATGTGCGCACGACGGGCAAATTGCCACTCTATCTGGCCTGCGGCCGATTCGTTCTGGCTACACGTGTGGGAGAGGCAGCTCGGGTTCTCCCGGAGGGGATGCTCGTTCCTTGTCAGGGCGTCATTGACCCGGATTATCCTCGCCGGCTGGCCGAGCGCATTCGTGAACTGCTTCACCAGCGGGAATTGCTCGCGGAGGGCATGAGACTGCGTCAGATTGCACGGGAAATGTTTGACTACGATCTACTGGCTAGGCAATTGAAAGCGCTCCTCGTCGAAGTAGTGAGAACGAAGCACGGCGAGTGAACGCCGTGCCCTCACCCTGTCGCATATGGTAGGAGAATGAAGGCAAGCCGATGGTTGCACGGTGAACGTCCAGAGGACCCGACTGCACGCAAACGATGAGAATCTCCCTTTTCCCCGATCTGGAACTTGAAGGATGGAAGAGCATGAATCTGTATGCCGAACACCTGGCTCGCCACCTTCGTCGTGTGAACCATCAGGACGAGATTGTCCTTGTGCGCGTGGGCCCGCCTGACCCAATCAGAGGACGTAAACGCGAGGGATCGTCCGAACAAAGGGAAGTTTTTCGCTACTTTTGGCGCTATGTGGTCTATCCCCGGAAGGCGGCGCGGTGGTCAGCCGATGTGAATCATATTCTCGATCACAGCTATGCGCATGTCGTGGGTCGGCTGAATCCTCAGCGAACGGTCATCACGGTTCATGACCTCTATCCCCTGCGCGTTATCCGCTCAACGCCACGAACTCTTCGGGAATGGATACGAAGGGAGGTCCTCCTCTGGGTGATGGATCATCTCCGGCAGGCATCCTGGTTGATTGCCGACTCTCAGTTTGTCAAGCGGGAGATTGTAGAGTTTCTCGGTTATCCCGAGCATCGAATCGCAGTGGTTCCCCTGGGGGCAGATCATATCACGGTGAGGGGACCCGAAGCAGGAGCAGCCTTTCGGCGACGATATGCGATTGACAATCGGGACCGCGTGATACTGCACGTCGGGGGATGCGATGAACGGAAGAACATCCGGGTTCTCTTGTTGGCTTTAAGCGAACTGGTTCGGGAGCGAAGGAGGGACGCGGTCTTGGTTCATATTGGAGAGAGCTTCAGGCCGGAAGACCGGAGGGTCATCGAGGAGCACGGGCTTCAGCCTTCTCTGCGGCTGATCGCCAACGCGACGGCAGAAGATCTCGCGGCAGCTTACGTGGCGGCGGATGTCGTGGTCGTTCCTTCAACGTATGAGGGATTTGGCCTACCGGCAGTGGAAGCGATGGCCGCAGGCACTCCGGTCGTCGGGCTGCGCGCCGCTGCTTTACCCGAAGTGATCGGTGAGGCCGGTCTGCTCGTTGACGACAATACCCCATCGGCGTTTGCCGATGCTATAGAGAAGATATTGAGCGACCCTGAGAAGCAGCAGACGCTTTCTCGCAGGGGAAGGGAGCGCGTAGCCTGCTTAACCTGGGAGCGTACAGCACGTTTCACCAATGAGGTCTATCGGCGAATCATTGAGGAGAGCTGAGATGAACGGGTCGTCACCGATCAAGGTTCTCTCCCTGATCGCGAGCGCAGAACTTGGAGGAGCCGAGCGCGTGATGCTCGATGTCATTCGGTTTCTGGATCGGACGCGGTACGACCCCTGGATCGTCGTTCCCCGGCCGGGACCGCTCGTCGGGGAACTGGAGGCCCTCGGAGCACAGGTGAGGGTGATGGATCTCTTCGGCAGAGGTGGTTTTCTCGGTCGCTATTCTCAGCCGAGGGATTATCTTCGCGCTCTCAGCGGCTGGCCACAGCTTGTCCGGGGACTGGTGAAACTTGCTGGACTCGTGAATGACCAAAAAATTCAAATCATTCATTCCCACAGCCTGAAAACCCATATCCTGACCTGTCTCCTGTCGCCCCTGGTACGATGCCGGATGGTTTGGCATCTTCATGATTTCTATCTTCATCGGAGAGGGTTTCCGTGGTTCGCGCTCTGCGCCGAGGCCTTTCCCGACCTTCTCATTGCTAATTCGCGGGCGGTAGCCGATCAATTCCCACGGCGATCCAGAATAGCGGTCATCTACAACGGTGTGGATGTTGAGACTTTCAGGCCATCACCGGAAGAGCGCAGGCATCACGACGGCTGTTGGATCGGGATGGTGGGGGCATTCGCGCCCTGGAAGGGACAGCACATCTTTGTTAAAGCAGCAGCAGAGGTCGCTAACCGAATTCCCGATGCGACGTTCTTTCTCGTCGGTGATGTGATTTACTCGACAGCAGGACACCGTGACTATCGGGGGGAACTTGAGCGACTGGTCCAGCAACTCGGCCTGGAGGGACGTGTTATCTTCACGGGATTTCGCAGAGATATTGCCACGGTCCTTGGGGACCTTGACATCGTGGTGCATTGTTCGGTCGAACCGGAGCCCTTTGGGCGGGTGATCATCGAAGCCATGGCCTGCGGCAAACCCGTCATCGCTGCTTGCGGTGGCGGAGTGAACGAGATCGTCGTCAACGGACACGATGGACTTCTTATTCCTCCAGGCGATCCTTATCTGCTCGCCGAGGCGATTCTACTGCTTGCCCGCAATCCCGACCGACGCGCCCGCCTGGGTGACGCCGCGCGACGCCGCGTCGAAGAAAGGTTCCGGATTCAGGATCAGGTGCGGTTGATGGAGCAGTGCTACGAACAACTGCTATGATCCCGAAGGCCGCCCTCCTGGTGTTTCCGGAATGCGGCGAGGCACTGGATTACCTCTTCGTCGGTCAGATCGTGGAAGTCTTCGTAAAAGGAGGCAACGGCAAAAACGGGAGTGTCAACAGTGAGAAGACAGATGAACTCATCACTCATGTGAGAGACAGTTTCAGCCGTTCGTTCCGGACTCACGGGGACAGCGACGACGACGCGATGCGGGTGATTTTTTCTGACGCTGACGATGGCCGCCATCATCGTATATCCGGTGGCCAGACCGTCGTCGGTGAGGATCACGGTTCGACCGATCATATCAGGTAAAGGGCGGTTGCCTCGATAGCGCGCGATCCGACGGTGAATTTCTTCAAGGACCTTGCCCTTGATGTGTTCGACATCTTCGGTTGTGAGGTGGCACGCCTCCATCAGGCTGTGATCAAGATAGACGGTACCGTCCTCGGCAACGGCTCCGAATCCGGCCTCAGGATTGAAGGGAATGGGAAGCTTGCGCGGGACGATGACTTCCAGATGACCATCGAGGGCCCGGGCGATTGGGGCTCCGACAACGACGCCGCCACGAGCAATCCCCAAAACAAGCGGATCTAGTCCCCGATAGTGGAGGAGTCGGTCAGCAAGGCGAGAGCCGGCGCTCGCGCGGTCAGCAAAGGTGACACTGCGTTGCGACCACCAGTTCATACGAAAAAATTTTACCGCTGCCCTTACGGTGAGGCTACCAGGCGAGACGGGCAGCTTAATCATGTGCTTCACGGGTGGACACGGAGGGAATATCTTCAGCATCGCATTGTGGGCTCAGGTGTGTTGTGGTATAAGTCTCCAGACGGATCACCGGGGAGTAAATGGAGATGCAGCTCAAGGCCGTCATCATGAGTAGCCGGTTTGGGTTGGACACGGTGGAGTGCGATCTCAAGCTGGTACTTCCGGGGACGGTTGAAAGCCTTCGCCCCCGATTGGCGACGGCGTTGGAGCAGATGGGCTATCACGTCGTAAGTGATGAGCCGCTCCAGGCCAGGCGAGGAGGGACAAGTTTTTCTCTAGAGGTACTCAAATACCCGATCTCGTTGTTTCTCGGCTTCAAGCCAGTGGGAGAACGAGCGACTCAGGTCACCTTCAGTTATTCTTTGAAGCACTCGGGTGTGGGATTGATTACGAAAGGGGATTTACCTGTTCTGGCGCGGGAAGCCGAAGCTGTCGCTGCAATCGCCCTGCGTGAGTTGCAGGGGTTCACCTGTGATGCCTGTGGTTCGGATAATCCGCGCGGTGCCCGGTTTTGTCGGCGATGTGGTGCCCCTCTGGTCATCTCCACACCGGCTGAGGTTGAACTGCTGCACCTTGTTGCCCAGGGGCGGGTTGCCTTTCAAGCCATTACCTCGAGTGCAGTGGTGCTCATGGTGGCGATGATGCTTTTTGCGCTTCTTCCGGGGAAGCCGGAACGGGTCGCTACGTTGCTTGGAGTTGCCTCCGCGATAATGGGATTTATTCCCCTTTGGTGGGGGATCTATAAGCTGAGGCGGAGCTTGCGACCCAAAGAGGCGGCGGAATCCATACCGTTTGAGCGTCGGCTGGAAGAAGTGCCTCCCATCGCAAGTTTTCCCTCGAGTGGGGTGCCGATGTCTGTTACGGAGCGGACGACTCAGCTTCTGGATGAACCGGCTCGCCCACCCGTGGTGACAGAAGACCGTCGTGGTGAAGAGTCAGTCTGAGGTGAAAAGTCGGTGCCAGGATCTGGAGATCGGGGATGAACAGGGTGGGACCCGGTGGTGTGAAGGACTGAATTGCTGACCGAAAAAACCGCGGTGGAAATGTTGCCATCCGGGTTTGCTTTCTCGCCGTGGATTCACGCGTGGGGCCGTTGCTTGACACACTCTGGGAGGTTTGGCTATTCTTAGGCTTCATCTGTTGTGATGTGACTTCGTGAGGCATAGGGGAATGAAGACATTTGTTCCGAGCGGAAAGAACCTTGAGAAGCAACGCAAATGGTATCTGATTGACGCCACCGGGATGACCGTGGGACGGTTGGCGTCGAGGGTTGCGCCACTTCTGATGGGGAAGCACAAGCCGACCTACACTCCGTTTCTCGATCTGGGGGATCATGTGATTGTGATCAATGCGGCGAACGTGGTGTTTACAGGGCAAAAGTGGCGGCAGAAGGTTTATCGCTGGCATTCGGGATATCCGGGAGGTCTCAAAGAGACGACGGCACGACACCTCATGGCCAAACATCCAGAGCGAGTCGTTGAGCTGGCAATTAAAGGGATGCTTCCGAAGACCCCGCTGGGGAAGAAGATGGCGCGAAAGCTAAAAGTCTATGCGGGTCCGGAACATCCGCATCAGGCGCAAAAGCCGGAGATTTTAACCTTTGATTAGCGAGGGGGAGATGGCAGAACTGATCCAGTATTACGGGACGGGGCGACGGAAGACGGCGACAGCGCGAGTTTTCCTTCGACCGGGAAAAGGGGAGATCATCGTCAACGGACGGCGACTGGAAGAATATTTCCCTATCGAGCGGCTCGTGGCGGAGATTCGCCGGCCGCTGCTGCTGACGGATACGGTTAACAAATTCGATGTCCTCGCAACGGTGGGGGGAGGAGGAATCCGGGGACAGGCGGAAGCAATACGGCATGGTCTGGCACGGGCATTGACCAATTTCAATTCCGATCTCCGGAGGACGCTGAAGGAGGCGGGATTGCTCACCCGCGATCCCCGTGTCAAGGAACGCAAGAAGTATGGACAGAAGGGAGCCCGGAAGCGATTCCAATATTCCAAACGGTAAGTCGCAGTACCAGGCTAATTGCGCAGGATCTGTTGAACCCCGTGGCCGGGAGGAGAGTTATCTGTTTGATCCCATCGGTCGTCGCCCTGATTGGTTGTTCGGGGCTCCCCGAATTGAGGACGGCCGAGTACAAAAACCAATCCAGGAGGTGACTTGAGCGGTGGTGACTATTAGCATGAAAGAGTTGCTGGAGGCGGGTGTTCATTTCGGACACCAGACACGCCGATGGAACCCGAAGATGAAAGAGTTTATCTTCGGCGAGCGCAATGGAATTCATATCATTGACCTGCAAAAGACGCAGCGATACTTCCGCGAGGCCGTGAAGTTTGTCACCGAGGCCGCCCGCGAGGGCAAAACGTTCCTCTTTGTCGGGACGAAGCGGCAGGCGCAGGATGCCATCGCGGAAGAGGCTCAGCGTTGTGGTCAGTTCTACGTCAACCAGCGGTGGCTGGGCGGCTTACTGACGAATTTCCAGACGATTCAGAAATCCATCCGTCGGCTCCAGGAGATCGAACAGATGAAGGCGGATGGGCGTTTCGCTCAGCTTCCGAAGAAGGAGGCCATTCGCTTGGAACGCAAGCGCGCGCTGCTCGAACGAAATTTCATGGGCATTAAGACCATGACGCGCCTTCCCGATGTGCTGTTTGTCATTGATACGGAAAAGGAGGCCATCGCTATTAAAGAGGCCAGAAGGCTGGGCATTCCCATCGTGGCCGTCGTGGATACCAACTGTGATCCCGAGGGAATTGATTATCCCATCCCGGGCAATGACGATGCGTTGCGAGCAGTGCGGCTGTTTGTCTCCAAGATAGCCGACGCTATCATTGAGGGTCGCCAGATGGCCAAGGAAGAGCTGCCCGAGGTGCCAACTGAAGCGAAAGCCGAAGGTGCGCAGGCAGCCGCCGAGCGAAAAGTCGCGGCCTCTGCCGCCGATACCGCTGATGTCGGTGCAGCGACAGGCGAAGGCGAGCCCGTGTCGGCGGTGGTCCTGTTGGATGCCGATCGGGACATCGTCGCGGAACTGGAGGGATAGAGAAGGAGGAGACTCGTTATGGTGGATGTACCGGCGAGTGCTGTCAAAGCTCTTCGGGAGAAAACCGGAGTTGGCTTCATGGAGTGTAAAATCGCCTTACAGGAAGCAGGGGGCGACGAAGAAAAGGCTATCGAAATATTACGCAAACGAGGTCTGGCGTCAGCAAAGAAAAAGGAAGGGCGCGCCACAACCGAGGGGAGCATTGGAGCCTATATTCATCACGGCAATAAGATCGGGGTTTTGGTCGAAGTCAATTGTGAAACCGATTTCGTGGCCCGCAATGCCGAATTTCAGCAGTTCGTCAAGGATCTGGCCATGCACATCTGTGCAGCCGATCCGAAGTATTTGCGAAAGGAGGACGTCCCTGAAGCGATTCTGGCCAAGGAGCGCGAGATCGCCCGTGAACAGGCATTGCAAGATCCTAAGATGGTGGGCAAACCGGACCACGTGATCGAAAAGGTCGTCGAGGGCCGATTGGCAAAATTTTATGCTGAGACGGTCCTGTTGGAGCAGCCCTTTATCAAGGATCCCACCAAGACGATCGGGCAACTGCTCACCGAGATGATCGCCCGGATCGGGGAGAACATCCGGATTCGGCGGCCGCCACTAACGAATAGCCTCTTATATCGTGCGCAAGACGACGGCACGGAAAAAGGAGAAGACCGTGCGAGACCAGACAGCGATCCAACCGGTTTATAAACGGATCCTGCTGAAGCTCAGCGGAGAAGTCCTCATGGGTGACCGAGGCTACGGGATTGATCCTGACGTCTTCCGCACGATTGCCGAGGAGGTAAAGGAAACCTACGATCTTGGAGTTCAGATCGGGATTGTGATCGGGGGTGGGAATATCATCCGAGGGATTGAAGCAAGCGGCCGGGGCATGGACCGAACGACGGCCGATCACATGGGCATGCTGGCCACCGTCATCAATGCGTTGGCTTTGCAGGATGCCCTGGAAAAGATGGGTGTGCCGACGCGAGTCCAGACGGCGATCGAAATTCGGGCAGTTGCTGAGCCTTTCATCCGGCGACGGGCCATCCGCCACCTGGAGAAGGGTCGCGTCGTTATCTTCGCCGCGGGTACGGGAAATCCTTATTTCAGCACCGATAGTGCGGCTGCCCTTCGGGCCTTGGAGATCCGGGCGGATGTGATCCTCAAAGCGACTAAAGTAGACGGAATTTACACCGAAGATCCGGCCATCCACAGTCACGCCGTTAAGCTCGACGAGCTGACCTATTTCAATGTCCTCGAACGGGGACTGAAGATCATGGACTCGTCAGCGATCACGCTGTGCATGGATAATGCCATGCCCATTATTGTCTTCAACCTGCGGGTTCCCGGAAATATCAAGCGGGTCGTGCTGGGAGAGAAAGTGGGGTCCCGCGTCGTCGCCAAGCTGTCAGAAACCGCCTGAGAGGAGGAAAACGGCTCATGATTAAGGAGATACTTCGTGACGCCAGGAGCCGGATGGAAGCGGCGGTGGAGGACTGTCGGAGAAAGCTCGCCTCGCTCCGTACGGGACGAGCCTCTACGAGCATCTTGGACCACATCACAGTGGAATATTACGGGGTTCCCACACCACTGAATCAGGTAGCACAACTTCATGCGCCGGAGCCGACACTGCTGACCATTCAGCCGTACGATCCTTCTCTCCTGGGTGCTATTGAGCGCGCCATCCTTGCTTCGGATCTCGGTCTGACGCCCTCCAATGATGGTCGGATCATCCGTATCCCGATTCCGCCGCTGACCGAGGAGCGGCGGCGGCACCTGGCCAAGATCGTTGGTGATGTCGCGGAGGAGCACCGCACGGCCATCCGCAACATTAGGCGGGACGCGAATGATCGCTTGAAAAAGTTGCTCAAAGAAAAGGCGATCTCCGAGGATGATGAACGGAAAGCCATCGAGGAGGTTCAAAAGCTCACCGACGCCCACATCGTCAGGGTTAACGAGCTGGCCCGAGCCAAGGAGGAAGAAATCCTCGGCCGATGATCCTGGAATCCGGCTCAGGACATTTTCCCGCTCGATGAAGCAGCCTTCCCCCGTTCTTTGTGGGGTGATGGCGGCATAAGGTGTTCGCCGAAAAGATTGAGATAATTCCCCACCAGCGCTCCCCCGACTTCCTTTGTGAAGATCATACGATCGGGTGAGGACGGATCGTAATGGACGGTGACCAGGTCTCCCGTGTCAACCTGTCGTGTGGCCACGAGATTGGACAAGGGGAACACAAGGAATCGTTCGATGGCTCTTTTGAGATGGCGAGCCCCATATTTATAGTCGGTTCCCTCGCGCAGCAAGAATTCCTTGGCCGCGTCGGTACAGGTGAAGATGAATTTCGGCGCCTGGGACTTGAGGATGCGTTCCTGTACCATCTTCAACTCAATATCGAGAATGCGGCGCAGGTGCTCGTCCTTGAGCGAACGGAAGACGACGACTTTGTCAATGCGGTTCATGAATTCTGGCGAGAACTTGCGCTTGGCCGCTTCCAGAGCCGTCCGGTAGATCTTTTGGTCAACGACCGAGTCCTGCTGCCCCTGACGCGGTGTGAACCCGATTCCGCCGGAGATAAGATCGGCCATCTCCTTGGCTCCAAGGTTAGAGGTCATGACGATGATGCAGCGGGAAAAGTCCACCCGGCGGTTGTCCCCGAGTGTCAAAGAGGCTTTATCGAGGATTCCCAGAAGCAGCTGCCACAGCGCGTCAGAGGCTTTTTCGATTTCGTCAAACAGGACGTAGGTCAACTTGAGATTCTCGGTGTGGTAGCGATCGAGGTTTTCTTGTGTGAGGAGCGGGGGAGTCTCGCGGTGTCCGAGATAACCGGGGGGCGACCCGATAAGCTTCGCGATTTCATGGCTATGCTGAAATTCGGCGCAGTCAATTTTGACAACAGCATTGGGATCGCCAAAGAGGACCTCAGCGGCTGCTTCGACCACGCGGGTCTTCCCCGACCCCGTGGGTCCGAGGAAAAGGAGAGATCCTATGGGGCGCCCCGGTGGTGTGAGCCCGGCCAGGTAGATCTGGAACAAGTTGGCCATTCGGCGAACAGCCCGTTCCTGTCCGACGATGCGTTCGAGCAACTTCTTCTCGAACTCTTCGGCCTGGGGGTGCTTCCGCTCAGGGTCGAGCGGGATGGGTTGAACGGCAGCCATTGTCGTTTCCTCCTTCGCTGTCAGCCAGCCCGAGTTGTTGATCGTTGGATTCACACACGCCTTAGACGTGAGAGGGCACTCGACCGTTGTCCTTGACGTCGTTGTCGCATTTTCTCCGACAGGCTCGCGCCTTCCGACAACATATATGGCAGATTTCAGGTCTTGCGTCAACCGGCATACTGGGCCCAAGCCGAGTGGGAGCGATGATGCGGCGCACGGGAGCCACCTTCCGACATCGAGACCCGGGACTGGGCGCAAAAAAGGCTCTGCGTATGATTCTCAACAGCCATTTGGGATGCAACAATTTACGCATCGAGGTTTCAGCTTTGAGACGATTGAGTCATGGTCTTGCTCCGGTTGTGTGGGCTTTGCTATAGTGCGGACGATGAACGAGTTGGCGGAGCGAATCGAGAGTGTGCGACATCGCATCGCGGAGGCGCTTCACCGCGCCGGACGAGAGGCTGAAAAGGTGCGTTTAATTGCAGTGACAAAAACGGTCCCGGTGGAGCGCATTCAAGAGGCTATCGAGTACGGGGTGAAGGATTTCGGTGAGAATCGGGTTCAAGAGGCGGAGAAAAAAATCTCCTACCTGCCACAAGAGGTTTGCTGGCACTTCATCGGACACCTTCAATCGAACAAGGTCAGGAAGGCCGTTCCCCTGTTCGATTGGATCCAGTCGGTAGACAGCGTGCATCTGGCGGAGCGACTGAATCGCACGGCGGCTGAAGCTGGGCGCAGGATTCCGGTGCTGATTCAGGTGGCGCTCGACCGGGAGCCGACAAAGCACGGGATAGCCCCGGAAGATCTCGGAGAGCTTGCCCGAGCGCTGGCTTCGATGCCCCATTTAGATGTGCGCGGCCTCATGGCAATTCCTCCTTTCTTCGAGGATCCTCAAAAGGTCCGACCCTACTTCCGGAAACTGGCCGAGTTACTGCGAGATTTGAATGAACAGGCGATCTTCTCGCAGCCGCTGACGGAGTTATCCATGGGGATGAGCCACGATTTTGAGATCGCCGTTGAAGAAGGGGCTACGATGGTGAGAATCGGAACGGCTATCTTTGGAGAACGACAGAGATGATCTGGTTTTCTCAGTTCATCGCTCTGGTACGATGGGGCGTGATTCTTCTGGTTGCAGGAGTGATTGCACTCACACTCCTGCGGGTGATCGTCCAGTGGATCGGGCTCAACCCGTTCGGATGGTTGCCCTTTACACTGCGGCGCGTGACCGAACCCTTCCTTGGTCCGCTCAGGAAAAATCCCCTCGTCTGGCAATCGCGGGTGGACATCGCCCCACTGCTTCTGATCATCCTGCTTATTATCGCGGCTGCCTTTGGGCTTCAGCTTCTCGCCGATTTCCATGAGTTTGTGATGGGAATGGCACGCAGTGTGACTCTTGCGCTGAGAGGGGCCGTTATCCCCGCTCTGCGGATGTTCGTGGGCCATGCTTTGCTGGGAGTGATTTCGCTACTCATGGCCTGCGTCATTGTTCACGTCATTTTCTCCTGGTTGGGCGTGTATGGAACGCGATTGTCGAGATTTGTCCGGAGGATGAGCGGACCCCTTCTGGAGCTTTTGCACAAACACGTTCCGCCGGTCGGAGTGTTTGATTTCACTCCGGTTATCGCATACTTCCTCCTGATGATTGCAGCATGGTTTGTGCGTCAAGTGTTTCTTGGATGAGTGGGAACCTTGAAACTCGGGAGACGGCGGAGGGGGTTGAAATCACCGTGTTCGTTCAGCCTCGGGCTGCGACCACGGCGCTCGTAGGGATTCACGGGGGCGTGCTCAAGGTGCGCGTCGCAGCTCCGCCGGTAAAGGGACGAGCGACGGAAGAGTGCCTTCGTTTCCTGGCGAAAATGGTAGGGGTTCGGCGATCCGATGTGGAACTGATGGCGGGAATGACGAGTCGAATCAAACGCGTTCGATTTCGTGGGGTTTCACGAGAGCGTTTGCTGGAAAGTCTTTTCGCAAGGGGCGATCGGTGATCAAAGTCCCTGTTGATGTGCGAGAATACTCCGGTTATCGAGCTGACGAGAGGCCAGCGTCGTTTCATTACCTGGGAACTGTTTATGTGATTACCTCGGTGATTGGGCTTGTACGAGAACTTACGTCGGATGGTCGGCTGGTAAATCGCTTCGATGTGCAGGTGGGAGATGACCACTTCACCCTTTTGCACGATGAGACGGAAGGACAGTGGTACCTGCTGGTTGAAAAACCGCTTGCCAAAAAGGTGTGACTTGCGTACCATAGCCAGCGTACGGAGTGATGCAGAGCGGGTAAAGGCCGCCGGGCAGCAGGGCTCAAGTGAGGCTGACGCGGATGATAGAATGGTGAGCAGCGATGGACAAACCAGTTATTGCCGGTTCGACCTACCTCAATTCAGCCCCCCTCTGCTACAGCTTCCTCCGAGGCGCGCAGCGACCGTTATGCCACTTCGTTCCCAATACGTCACCGGCGACTTGTGCGGCGTTATTGCGTGACGGGGAGGTGGATGCCGCCTTAATCCCGGCCATCGAATACCAGCGCATGGAAGGGATCGCGCTGGTGCCGGGGGTGGCGGTAGCGGCGCACCGGGAAGTACGAAGCGTTTTTCTGGCCTCATTCAAGCCTCTGGAGGAGATCGAAACGGTGGCCCTGGACATATCGTCGCGAACGTCGGCGGCTCTGACGCGGATCTTTTTCCAGTATTTTCTGGGGCGGCAGGTTCGTTATCTTCCCTGGAATCCCGATCTGGACGAAATGTTGCGGGTCGCCGACGGAGCATTACTTATAGGAGATCCGGCCCTCAGCGTACGGTTTCGCCGACAGGAGCTGCGGTTCTACGACTATGCCAGTCTTTGGTACGAGTTTACCGGTCTACCGCTGGTTTTTGCGCTCTGGGCGGTGCGCCGCGACCGATGGCAGAAACTGCAGGCAATCTCCTTTGAGCGGGCGCGCCGTGAGGGGGTTGAGCATATCCCGGAGATCATCCGGGCAGCGGTCAACGAGTTGAAGCTGCCCGCTGATTATCTTCGGAGTTATTTCGCTCAGTGTGTCGTGTATGATCTGGACGCGCAGAAACAGGCGGGTCTCGACCGGTTCTATGAGCTGGCTTTCGAGTTGAAGCTCATCCCCGATCGGAAGGAGCTGATGTTTCTGCCCAGAAGCTAACTGAAAAGGAACGCGCCCTGACAGAGGATCTCATTCTGACGGGGGTTGAACTCGGGGCGAAGATGTTACTTGGCCGAACAATGGGTGCTGTTGTGAGAGGAGGATGCATGAGAAAGTGGATATGGCTTGCCGCGACTGTCGTTATCGCAGTGAATCCTTTGGCGCAGGTTTGGCCGCAGGCACAACGCCAAACAGAACGAATCGAGCAGCCGGCTTACCATGCCGTTTCCTCGACGTTCGGAGCGACGAGCACGGGTCTGTATGGCACCATGAGCGTGCGAACGCTTCGACGCGGGGAGTGGACGGTTGGCGTCCTCTGGAACAATTTTGATCGGGATCCGGGAGATATAGATGTCAACCAGATCCCGGTGACTCTCACGTTAGGACTTACGAATCGGCTGGAGGTATTCGGGGCAGTAGATCTCATGCAGGAGGTAACCTCGCGGCAGCCGTTCCTCTTGAGTGGCAGTTCCTTTAACATTGGTCGGTTTCGATTTGGCGGACCGGGAGCTGACCCGATCCAGGCATTTGGACCGCCCCGCGGCGGCCGTGAAGGGACTGCTTTCTTCCCCCGCACACAAGCCCCTGGCGGAGGGATTCTCCCTTCCATTGGGGCGTTCGCCGGAGACTTTCCCGGGTTCGGCCCGTTTGATCGCCCGAGTTATTACAATGACTTTCCGTTCTTTCCTTTTGCAACGGATGCGGGGGCGAGGATGTCCTCATCTGGACTGGGGAATTTCACGCTCGGCCTGAAGTATGCACTTTCGGATCCGGATAAATGGATCAGTTTCGGGGCCGGTGGATTGGTGCGCCTGCCATCGGCGCGAAATTTTCATGCGCTCGCCCAGGGGCGAGGGGCCGGAGCGGTTGATGGAGGGCCCTTCATTCTGGCGAGCGAAGAGGTCTTCAATGGCCGGATGCGAATTCATCAAAACCTCGGCTACATCTTCACCGGGGACATCGAGCGCGGCGGAATTCGCTTGCTGGATCGGCGGGATGAGTTGTTGATGAATGCCGGTCTGGAGTTTGTTGCGACGAAGAATATCGTCTATACAGGCGAACTGAATGCCAAGGTTTTCGTGGGAGGTGGAACGCCGAATCTCAATCCTGTCAACCCGCTGGATCTCGTCCTGGGGGCACGGTTCTATCTTCGGGAGGGCTCGATTCACTTCGGGGGGAGCTGGCGGAGATTGTTGACGGCAGCCGATGATCGCACCGTCTTTTCTGAGGATCCGGTGCAGGTTCGTCTCCGGCAAGGTGATGTGAATGGGTTCGTGGTCACGCTGGGATTTGGTCGCAGACAAGCCAAGGTTATCCCGCCTCCTCCGAACCGGCCTCCGGTGATTACGGCGCTCGAAGCAGATAAAGAGGAGGTCTACGATGGGGAACCCGACGGATTCACCTGTCGGGCGACCGACCCGGACGGGGATTTTCTCATTTACACCTGGGAGACGACGGCCGGTCGAATCGAGGGGAGCGGAGCGCGCGTGACCCTTAACACGACAGGTATTAATCCACGGACGGGTTCGCCGCCGGTGAGAGTAACTGTCACGGTGACGGTTGATGATGGGCGAGGAGGGACGGCAACGGCAAGCAAGACCATCTCGGTATTAGCTCCGGTGCCTCCCCCGCCGCCTCCGCCTCCACCCAATCGCCCGCCGAGGATCGAGGCAATTGAGGTTAGTGTAGTTGGCACACCGCAGGTCGAAGGTCAGTTCACGGACGGAGACATTCTCCAGATCCGTGGGCGAGCGACTGATCCCGATAACGACCCACTCACTTACCAGTGGTCAGTGACGAGCGGCTCTCTGACTGGCAGCGGGGAGCAGGTGCGCTTGAATACCGGCGGGGTTACGTCCGGGCCGGGTGCTCCACCGGTTACGATCACCATCTCTCTTACGGTCAGCGACGGGCGAGGGGGTACGGATTCCGACTCGCGAAGCGTGATCGTTCATGCCGTACGGAAACCTGAGCCGATCCGTGCGCCGGACATCGTGTTCCCGCGCGGGAGTGCTCGCGTGACCAATCAGCACAAGGCTGTGCTCGATGATGTGGCGGAACGGCTCGTCCAGGATCCTCGGGCAACGCTCATCATTGATGCTCATGCCGATCGGGGAGAACCTCGGGGGATTGCGCGGCGTCGGGCCGAGAATGCCAAGGCATATCTTGTGCAAAAACGAGGGATCAATCCCAATCGCATCACCATTCGGGTATTTGATGCGACGCGACCTCACCCGAGTGGACAGCGGCGGCTGAATCCCAGACTGGAGCTGTGGATTGTACCTGAAGGCGCGGAGATCCCGAAACCTCCCGAACCGGTCAGGCGTCCGCAAGCTCACAGCGAAGTGGCGCCTCGATCACTTCTGGCCAAGCAACTCGCCCTGGGAGGAGATTGGCGCCGATATTCAGCATCGTTTCTGGCTGCGAGCCCGGCGACTCGGCGCCATTTGAGCATGCGGGGCCGCTTGCCTCAGAGGGAGGGGCGAAGCGTTTCCTCGATTCTCCGGCTGAATCGAACACGATCGTGACCGTGAAGCCGAGCCCCAGGGTGGCGATTTGATCATACGCTTGCGGGATGATGGTTGGATCGCGCGAAGGTTAGACGGAATCACGACCAAAGCAAGCCTACCAGCGGCAACCGTCAGATCTCTGCTGTCCCTTCTGTCCTTTTTCAATAGAGAACTGATGGGTATCTTGAAATTTCGGCGAGTCCGGTTATACTTGATACCGCATCATCATCAAGAGGGAGGGGCATGACCTTGAAGATTCGGGAAAAATTGGAAGCAGAAATGCGTGCGCTCGAGAACGAGCTGAAGTTCGACCTCCCGCGCGAGCTGCAAAAAGCCCTGGAGCACGGAGACTTGCGGGAAAACTCAGAGTATCAATCGGCCCTTCAGCGGCAGGAGTTTGTACGCGCGCGCATCGCTCAGATTCGGAAGCAGCTTTCCGATCTCTCGATGATCAACCTGAATAAGCTTCCGCGGGATCGGGCGGCGTATGGTTCGATCGTAACTGTGCGGGATATCGAGACAGGGGAGACGATCACCTATCGACTAGTCATCGGGGATGAGGTTGATCCTGAAAGGGGGCTGATCTCAATTTCCTCTCCGATCGGGGCCAGCCTTGTGGGGAGACAGGAGGGAGATGAAGTAACGGTGCAAACACCGGCTCGAGTTCGCCACCTGGAAGTCATTCGGCTGGTGACGCTTCATGACCAGGTGGCTGATGGGGCGGACGAGGGGGCCAGTTAGGTTGACCCTTCGCCGACTCTTTCGGCAATGTAGAGATCCCCTCCACGAGACAGGAACTCCTGGGATTTCTCCGTCATTCCAAGAGTGAGCGCTTCTGTTTCACTGATTCCTTTTTGCGCGGCATATTCACGAAGTTCCTGGGTAATTTGCATGGAGCAGAATTTCGGGCCGCACATCGAGCAAAAATGGGCTAGCTTGGCGGCTTCCGAGGGGAGAGTTTCGTCGTGGAACTGACGCGCTCGTTCGGGGTCCAGCGCAAGGTTAAACTGATCGTTCCAGCGGAATTCGAAGCGCGCCTTTGAGAGAACGTCATCGCGCAGTTGAGCCCCGGGATGACCTTTGGCGAGATCGGCGGCGTGTGCGGCGATGCGATAGGCAATCACACCATCACGAACATCCTCCTTATCGGGCAGGCCGAGATGCTCTTTGGGTGTGACGTAGCATAACATGGCGGCCCCATACCAGCCGATCATGGCTGCTCCAATAGCGCTGGTGATGTGGTCGTATCCCGGGGCGATGTCCGTCACAAGAGGCCCAAGGGTATAGAAGGGAGCCTCCTGGCAGATGGCAAGCTCACGGTCAACGTTTTCCTTGATCAAATGCATGGGAATGTGGCCGGGTCCCTCGATCATGACCTGGCAGTCCATCTCCCAGGCGATCTTCGTCAGCTCGCCGAGAGTCTCCAGTTCAGCGAACTGGGCCGCGTCGTTAGCATCTGCGATGGAGCCTGGACGTAGTCCGTCGCCGAGGGATAACGAGACATCATAGGCGGCCACGATCTCGCAGATTTCACGGAAATGAGTGTAGAGGAAATTCTCCTGGTGGTGGGCAAGGCACCATTTGGCGATGATTGAACCACCGCGAGAAACGATGCCGGTCACCCGACTGGCTGTGAGTGGAATGTGAGCGAGGCGAACACCGGCGTGAATCGTGAAGTAGTCCACCCCCTGCTCAGCTTGCTCAATGAGGGTGTCCCGATAGATTTCCCAGGTCAACTCTTCGGGGAGACCGCCGACTTTTTCCAGAGCCTCGTAAATGGGGACGGTCCCAATAGGGACAGGGGAATTACGCAGAATCCATTCCCGCGTGGCATAAATATCCTTCCCCGTCGAGAGATCCATGACAGTGTCCGCCCCCCACCGAATGGCCCAGAGCAACTTATCGAGTTCCTCCTCGATGGACGAACGAATGATGGAGTTGCCGATGTTGGCGTTGACCTTAACCAGAAAGTTTCGGCCGATGATCATGGGTTCCAGTTCGGGGTGATTGATATTGGCGGGGATGATGGCACGGCCACGGGCCACCTCTTCACGTACGAATTCTGGAGTGATTCTTTCAGGGATGATGGCGCCAAAGGATTCTCCTTGATGGGAGCGGCGACGAAAGGGATGTCTCTCCCACTCCTCGCGCAGGGCGTTTTCCCTGAGGGCAACGAATTCCATTTCTGGTGTGATGATGCCGCGGCGGGCGTAGTACATCTGCGTTACGCGTGCTCCGGGCTTTGCCCGCAGGGGAGGACGACGGGAGCCCTCGGGGTAATGGTGTGGATCAAAATCCTTGCGGGAACGCCTTTCGAGAGTGATAACATCATCCCGCTCCATGATCCAGGGAAGGCGGATGGGGTTGAGTCCCCGACCGGGATTGACGACATAGTCCGGATCGGTATAGGGTCCGGTTGTATCATAGACGCGTAGGACAGGACTCTCATGCTCACCTCCGCGGGAAGCACCGGACGTGAGGCGGATCTCTCTGAGCGGCACGCGGACCTTGTGAAGGGAACCCTCAATATAGACCTTTCGAGAGGCAGGGAAGGAGAGGGAGTTCAAAGTCTCGAGCGACATCTTAGGCTGTCGGCTTGAGTGTGATGTTCCAGACTGACTCATCTTCACGGCCATTGCGTCGCCTCCTCACGCATCTTTATTAAAGACGGAAAAGTATATTCGCACCAGCCACACCTCAGCAACGGCGCCGGTGAGCCTCCGGCCGAGTTTGTGGCTTTTCGATGCCATATACCTGACAGAGGCTGGTTGCGTGGGGATGACCAGTGGTGTAACATAGTCCGCGAAGGTGGATCATGAGACAAGCGTAAAGGCGCCAAGAGCGAGGGAGCGAAGGACATGGCGATGAGAATTAAAATCAGCGTGCTGGTGATTTCCGTCATTGTGGCATTCTACATCATCGTGGGTGGGTTACTGCCGCGCTATGGTGTGATTGCGAGCAACAATGATCCCTACTCTCAGCTCACGATATTCCAGGAGGTTTTGAGTCGGATTGTGAGCGATTACGTTGACGAGCCCGATCTGGAGAAGGTCCGGTTGGGAGCGTTGCGTGGTCTTGCAGAGGGACTTGATCCCTACAGTGCCTATCTATCTCCCGCTCAGGTGAAGCGGATGACGTCCGGTGTCCCTGCGGGGGAAGGAGAGAGTGGTTTGATCGTGTCTAAAGTGGCTGGCTATCTCTACGTCGTCTCTGTGATTCCGGGATCACCAGCGGCAACTATTGGGCTATCGGCCGGAGATGTCATCGAGTTCGTTGCCGGAAAAGCAACTCGTGACTTAAGCCTCTATGAAGCGAAGGATCTGCTTGTCGGTCCAGTGGGGACTGAGGTTGAACTCAGGGCTTTCCGGGGGGGGCGGTCGGAAACTTTTAAACTCAAACTTGAAGCTCTTCGACCAAGACGACCTGAAGGAAAGGTTCTGGAGGCCGGCGTCGGGTATCTGAGGCTTGGATCGCTAGAGGAAGGAGAAGCCGATTTGATCAAGTCAGAGCTTATGGCGCTTCAGGCTCGTGGCGTGGATCGGCTAATTTTAGATGTTCGAGGTGTGGCTACGGGGAAGCTGTCAGAGGCTGTGAGAATTGCGAATTTCTTTGTGGGAAGTGGGGTGTTGGTGAAAATGGTTGGTCGTGAAGGGCGTGTTCGTGAGACGATCGAGGCAGATCCACATCAGGTCATTTTCCGCAAGCCCCTTATTGTTCTCATTGATCGAAGCACAGCGGGACCGGCTGAAGTTCTGGCTGCAGCCATTGGGGAAAACAAAAGAGGGGAACTTGTTGGAGAACGAACCTTTGGCATCGGTGGAGAACAAGAGCTCTTTCGATTGCGGGATGGAGGTGCCCTCTACATTACCACCGTTAAGTACGCATCTCCTACCGGGCGACCGATCATGGGTGCCACATCGGCGACAAGTGGAGTTCAGCCGACGATCGAAGTTCGACGTCCCGATCGTGGGATGAGCCCGGAAGAGCTGGAAGAACGTGAGGAACTGCCTCCTTCGGAGCAACGTTTACCCCGGCAGCCATCGGCTCAGGCAGAAGATATTCAACTTAAGAGAGCCCTGGAGATTATTCGTTCAAAGTGAAGGTTTCCGCTGAAGAAGGAAAGGGTGGCGGCTGACTTAAGTCAGCGGTTGTCCCGTGTGGAAAGCACTCCTCATAGAACAGGGGAAGTCATGCCGAGATTTTATTCGAGGTTATGTAATGAGGGGGGTAAAATGGGGGTCATCACCAACCTCGCGCCCGAGAATCTCTCATATTACGCAAAGCTACGTTCAGGGTCAGCAAGAGGGAAGCTTTGCCCCAGGTGGTCGTGTTGGATGATTCGTTGGTGGAATTGTGACGTGCGTCTGATAACTTCCAGCATTTTCAAATGTTGACTAAATAGCGGACCTTTAAGGATGCACTTCCGATTAACAAGCGTCAGGCGATCAGCGAGTTATCGCTAGTTCTTTCGGGTTTTTCAAAAAGTGGGGGAGTACGACTCCCGCTGGGATTTGATATGCGTGTCTTAAGGAGCTTACGATCGTGTTATGGATCAGATTGGTTCCCAAGATTCCGTGGTTCTGGATTGCGTGGCGGAATCCTACTGGCCGGAGGAATAATGAAATCTTGGGTTGGGTAATGCCTTGCGTTCGAGGGATAGTAGATGCTACTTGCATTTCAGCAAACGAACGAGTGTGATCTGGGTGCGGAAGATGAAAAAGCGGGGCAAGGGCATGGCGACAAAGAAAAGGAGCGCGGGGTTACTTCCTTTCCGGAAAGTTTCTGGGACCATTGAGGTACTGTTGGTTCATCCTGGGGGTCCGTTCTGGGTGAAGAAGGACGAAGGCGCGTGGTCCATTCCCAAGGGTGAGATTGAAGGTAATGAGGACCCTCAGGTTGCAGCAAGGCGTGAGTTCGAAGAGGAGGTAGGGGGTATGGTCGTCGGAGACATGATCGCGTTGGAACCGGTCCGCCTGCCGGGAGGAAAACTGGTTTATGCCTGGGCTGTCGAAATGGATTTGGAGCCCTCGAGAGTCAAGAGCAACACCTTCACGATGGAATGGCCACCGAAGTCTGGAAAGATAGCAGAATTTCCCGAGATAGACAGGGCCGAATGGTTCACGCTCGATGTTGCTCGGCGGAAAATCGTAAAAGGTCAGGTTAGTTTCCTTGACCAGCTGGAAAGGATACTCATAGGGGGAAGGGGAAACCTGTAGTAAGTTTTTCGGTTGAGAACCTGCAGGTTGAACCCATTTTGCCGGGAATGTCTGCCGTTGAAACACGGGTCGTCAGACTGAGAAAAGGTTGGTTGATGAGTGAAGGTGGGACAGCAGGAACTGTCGGAACCGGGCTTCATCGTCAAGGTGGGCTTGGATTCGGCTGACATAAATCGGTACTTGGACTGGTGTGGAAATGACCTGTCGGAGACGAATCCAATCCTTTTCCGTTGTAACAATCATTTGACAGCGAGATCGTTCCGCCTCCTGTAGAAGATGTTTGACGTCACCCGGAGTGTACCGGTGATGGTCACGAAAGGAAACGAAGCGAATGACGCGAGCTTGAAAGTGACAGAGGTCTTCGTAAAACAGGAATGGATTTCCAATTGAACAAACGGCGAGGACGGTAAGACCGGAGAGCTTCTGGGGAGGGAGGCGATTTCCGGTAAGCGGATCGTAAACGTCTGTCATTTCATGGTAGCTATAGAAGATGGGGGCAGCAGGGGCGATAGTCCGAATTGTATGCTCAAGGCTGAATTGGTCAAAGGGTCTGTCGGCGCGGGTAATGACAACGGCACTAGCTCGGGCAAGGCTGTGGACTGGCTCCCGGAGTGTTCCCTGTGGCGGAAAAGCGAAGTCACCGAAGGGGTTGGTGGCATCAACTAAAACAATGTCAGCAGTGCGCTCGATTTGGAGGTGCTGGAAACCATCGTCGAGGAGATAGATGTCGCAGGGAGAAGTAGCTTCAACAAGCTGGATCGTCTGATAGCGGCTTGACCCGACGGCGATCACGGAGCCGTGCAGGTGCTGGGCGAGGAGCAGGGGTTCATCGCCGCTTATATTGGGATCGGGGTGGAGAATGTGGGAGCCGTCGGAGACGAGCAGGGGGTGGGAACCCTGGCGTCCATATCCGCGACTGATAACGGCAGTTCGGTACCCTGCCTGTTGCAACAACCGTGCAAGGTATTCCACAAAGGGAGTCTTACCCGTCCCTCCGAGAGTCAGATTGCCGACACTGACAACAGGTTTAGATACTCGCTTGGACTTGAGGTACCCCTGTTGATAGAGGCTGAGCCGGGTGCACGCGGCTATTTGATAGAGGCGGGAAAGCAAGACACGAATTGGCTTTGGGACGAGGGATTGATACCGTGCCCAGGTGTCCATCATCTGAAATGAAGGCAGAGGTGACGGCGTGTTCTGCACTCTCTTTGAGCGGTGTATTTTCCCTCCAGGGCCTTTGTCCTGCTTCATCCGACGCGCTCTCCTGGCAGTCCACGACGGTTCAGCAGCGATCCTGACCGGTGAGGATTAAGTGGCACGAAATGTGGCGAGCCGGCATCGTTTTCCATGTTGCTCTCTCGACAGGTGTCGGTTAATGGGTGAGGGACATTTTGTAGTGAGCATCTTCAGCCTCTGGTCATTGGTTCGGAGCTATAGCGATTCATTCCGGAAGGGTGTCGGGAAGTGAGGGCGGCGGTTATATAAGCAAGGCATCTTTCCGTAGCTCCCTGGTAGTACCTCCGTGCGAACCAGGCCAGTTGATGGAGCGGTCCATTCCTCGAGGCGGGGAAATAGAGAGATATTGCTGTTGCGAGCGCGCTTGCGAGATCCTCAGATCGAGACCGGCTGGCGGGAGCGAGTCGGGTAACGGGCGGAAGATCTCCTGCTGTCTCCGGCCATTTCGGAATAGCAGATTCTGGAAATCCCGGTCCGACGATGACGGGGCATCCTCGGAGCAAGGGTTCTGCGATGTTATGACGGGCGGAGCCGAGGAGCGAGCCACCAAGAACGGCAACCGAGGCGATGTGGTAGAAGGCGGGTAACTCTCCCAGTGTATCGAGGAGAATTACGGTCGTATCAGGAGAAGGGGAGGTTGTGCGAGTCCGACGGGCAAAGGAGAGGCCGGATGCCCGAATGATCCGTCCAACGTGGTCGAACCGTTCGGGCCGCCGTGGCGCAATCACGAGTCGTGAAGTGCGAAGAGACGATGAGTTCTCCAGGAGCTTCTTGAAGGCCGAGAGAATGATTTCCTCTTCCCCTTCGGCTGTGCTGGCCGCGACGATGACTGAGGATTGTTCAGAGAGGGAGAAGAGGTGAGAGAGTTCGCCGAGCTTTTTCTCCTCCTCAGGCGAAACGGACACATCCCATTTCATATTGCCGACGACGACCACCCGTTTCGGATCGGCGCCCAAGGCGAGAACTCGGCTGGCATCTTCTTCAGATTGCATGAGCAGGTAGGAGAAGTCGTTCAGGATCCGCGCCGCAAACCGCCCGAGCCGGCGGTACCCGTTGAATGAACGCTGAGAGATCCTCCCGTTGATCAGGATCACGGAAATGCCGCGCTGTCGGCATTCGTGGAGGAACCGCGGCCATATTTCCGTTTCCATGATGAGGACGAGATCCGGATTAATGCGATCCAGAGCACGTCGGACAGAGAATGCCCAATCGAAAGGGAAGTAGACGGTGATGGCGTCCTGGCTGTAGAGATTGCGTGCGATTTGCTGGCCGGTGGCTGTTACGGTGGAGATGACAAGCCGCAGGGGACTGAGGTTGGCGCGAAGCTTTTCCACAAGCGGCTGCGTGGATAGGACCTCGCCGACGGAGACGGCGTGGATCCAGATCGTTGGGGCCCCGGGCCCGAGTGGGGGGAGAAATCCCAGCCGGTGACGAAGATCCGGAAGGGCGTCCTTCCGGCGCTGGGCTCGAAGCAGCGCCCGGGGAGCCAGAAGCACCGCAGCACACGTAAGGAGCGCGCTGTAGAGCCAAAAGATCATCTGGCACTACTCGACGACGGCAGCAAGCTCGGTCACAGACGCCTGTGCGGCAGCAAGGATAGCGATGGGAATTCGGTAGGGAGAGCAGCTCACATAATCGAGACCGATGTGGTGGCAAAGTTCGATACTTTTCGGATCACCACCATGTTCTCCGCAGATCCCGGTTTTGAGATCGGCACGAGTACGACGACCTCGTTCGACTCCGATTTTAATCAGCTCACCCACTCCCTTCGAGTCGAGCGTTGAGAAAGGATCTGATTCGAGGATACCGATCTTCAAATAGTGTTCGATGACGGCCGTCGTATCATCGCGGGAAAGGCCGAAGGTCGTTTGCGTCAGATCGTTCGTTCCAAAGCTGAAGAACTCTGCGCTCCGGGCGATCTCATCGGCGAGCAGAGAAGCTCGTGGTAGTTCGATCATTGTCCCGACGAGGTAGGGCAGCGTTATTCCTTGCTCGGCGAATACGTCATGAGCGACCCGCTGAATGATCTCCCTCTGGCGTTGGAGTTCGCCCGCCGTGCTGACGAGGGGAACCATTATCTCCACGATGGGGTGAGCACCCTCTTTAGTGACTTGACAGGCGGCCTCAAAGATAGCCCGAGCCTGCATTTCGGTGACTTCTGGGTAAAGGATGCCCAATCGGCATCCCCGCAGGCCAAGCATGGGATTGAACTCATGTAGTTCTTCGACGCGGCTGAGAATCCTCTCCAGGTGGGAGACGACGGTCGTTTCTCCCTTGGATCGAGCAGATGCGATATCGGAGAGAAGCTGCTCTCGCCGTGGGAGGAATTCGTGTAAAGGAGGATCGAGGAGGCGAATCGTCACGGGCAGTCCATCCATTTCTCTGAAAATGGCAGCGAAATCGGATCGCTGCATCGGCAAAAGGTGTTGAAGAGCCTCACGGCGCTGCGCGGGGGTTGTGGCCAGGATCATGGACTGCATCCAGGGGAGCCGGTCAGGTCCAAAGAACATGTGTTCCGTACGACAGAGGCCAATCCCTTCGGCCCCGAGAGCGCGGGCCAGGCGAGCATCTTCGGGAGTATCGGCGTTGGCACGGACGCCGAGTTTCTTGACTCTTTTTGAGATGGTCATGATTCGATTGAAGTATTGATAGAGAGGGGAGGATGCGGGGTCGAGCTGACCTCGGATGACCTGGAGGATTTCCGAATCCGATTTACGAATTTCGCCCAGTAGAACCTCACCGGTTGTCCCGTCGAGAGAGATCACATCTCCTTCGTGGAGGAGGGTCTCTTTGAGGCGAATTACTCTATTGGTTTCGTCCACGACAAGATCAGCGCATCCAACGACAGCGGGCTTACCCATCTGGCGACCGACGACGGCAGCATGTGAGGTTGCTCCCCCACGGGCGGTGAGGAAGCCTTCAGCAGCTTGCATTCCCGCGATATCGTCGGGGGATGTTTCAGTGCGAACGAGGATAACGGGGAAGCCATCCCGGCGGAAGCGAAGGGCTTGATTGGCCGTGAGAGCAATTCGGCCAGCAGCAGCGCCAGGGGATGACGGTAATCCGCGTCCGATAACCTTAGCCGAAACCCTCGCCGACCTCTCAAATGCCGGGTGCAGCAACTGGTTCAACGACTGAGCCTCGATCAACCGAAGCGCCTCCTCCTCAGAAACCAGTCCCTCCTCAATAAACTCACAAGCAATGCGGACAGCCGCGTAACCCGTCCTCTTACCGCTTCGGGTTTGTAGCATGAAGAGCTGTCCTTCTTGAACGGTGAATTCAAAGTCCTGCATATCGTGATAGTGACGTTCCAGTCGCTCGGCAATCTCCTGAAGCTGGTCATAAACGTCGGGCATTCGCGTTTTGAGTTCAGAAAGGGGAAGGGGAGTCCTGATACCGGCGACGACATCCTCGCCTTGAGCATTAAACAGAAACTCGCCGAACAGGGCCTTTTCACCCGTCGCGGGATTTCGTGTGAATCCCACACCCGAGCCGCTGCGCTCACCCATGTTACCGAAGACCATCGCCTGGACTGTCACTGCGGTGCCGAGATCATGGGGGATGTGGTGGATTTGGCGGTATGTAACAGCCCGTTCGTTGTTCCAGGATCGGAAGACGGCATCCCTGGCTTCTTTGAGCTGTATGTAAGGATCCTGTGGGAAAGGTCGGCCCGTCCTTTCCTCCACGAGCTTTTTAAAGGCAATAGTCAGCTCATGCAGGTCGTCAGCCGATAAATCAACGTCCTGGATCGCGCCGCGCTTCTCCTTCTGATTTTGGAGCAAATGCTCGAACGCCTGTTTATCTATCCCCATCACCACGTTACCGAACATTTGAATGAAACGGCGATAGCAATCGAAGGCGAAGCGGCGGTCAGAAGTTCTCCGCGCCAGGGCCTCCACGGTCTCGTCATTGAGGCCGAGGTTCAGGATGGTATCCATCATTCCCGGCATGCTGAACTTTGCCCCCGACCGGACCGATACCAGTAGGGGTCTCTCCGAATCTCCCAGCCGTTCACCGCGCAGTTGTTCGAGGCGTTGAAGGGCTTCACGCATCTGATGCTCAATCTCGTCCGTCAGGTTACCCCCTCTCTCATAATAGACACGGCATGCCTCGGTTGTGATCGTAAATCCTGGTGGAACCGGGAGGCCGGCGTTTGTCATCTCCGCCAGGCCTGCTCCCTTTCCCCCCAATAGGTCGCGCAACCGAGCAGATCCCTCGGCTTTTCCGTCGCCAAAGAAATAAACATACTTTTTCATCTCTCCATTCTCCTCTCGTTTCGATGATAAGCAATGAATATTATCTCAGTCCTCAGGTGATGCTCAAGAATCGTGGTGATCAAAAGGTGGGCGAGTTGCTTGATCTTCTGCATCGCCGTTGGACTCACTTCCTGTTCGGTCCAGCTCAACGGATCGAGGCGAGAAATTTGCTCAATGGCCTGCCGCACATCCTCGCCAACAGTCAGGTACTGTACCGGTGGAGGGCACTTCTGGCAGAAGGTCGTCCCATCAGCGCCAACGAGAATTTCTTCTTTTGTTCGATAGGGGTGCTGACAGCGGAGGCATCTATCCCAGTGTCCGAGGAAGCCGCTGAGCTTAAGCATCCAGATGTCGAAATAGGCACTTAGCCGGTTGAGGTCAGGAGCTGAGCGAAAAGTTTCGACAATGGCTTTGAGAAGGCGATAGATGCGGTCGTTGGGTTCTGACAGAGGCTGAAAGCGATCGGTTACTTCGCCGATGTGGTGAAGGAAGAGTTCCCCTTCTGGAGTGCAAGCGCGCTCAAAGGGAGACATCAGAAGCTCGCACCGGCGAAGGGAGACGAGTTCTCGTGTTTCCTTTTCGAAGAAGGACACGTGGACTTCGCTCAACGGCTCCAAGCTCGCCCCAAAGAGGCTTTTCGGTCGCCGCGCCCCTCGTGCGACGGCACGAATTTTCCCGAACTCTCGGGTAAACATCACGGCAACTTTATCGGCTTCGCCCATAGGATATGTGATGAGGACAAAGGCGTCGCTCTCCCTAAGCGGCATAAGATTCCCTGGCTGCGCTCTCTGCAGATTGCGTGTTGACAAAATGCCCGCGAGGCATTAGGCTAATGACCTCGTGTGGCCAGGTAGCTCAGTCGGTAGAGCAGAGGACTGAAAATCCTTGTGTCGGCGGTTCAATTCCGTCCCTGGCCACCAACGATTTCCCCTCATGAGCTGCTCCGGAGATCACCATCCGCCTCAGTGTGTCATGGCGGGTCATTTCTGAGATTCAATTTGAGTAGAAAGTGCCGTGCGCCATATAAGCTCCAGTTCCTGAACCGGATCATCAATAGCGACGTGACCATCAATCAGGATGTGCAGGCGAGTCCCGCCGACATAACCGATCCGCTGGTAAGGAATCCCGTAAGCGTTTGCAATCTTCTCCACCTCGCGTGTGTCTCCTGGAGCGACAGTGACGACGATCCGAGATGGCGTTTCGCTAAATAGAAGGGATGTTGGAGAACGCACTCCTTCTGTCGTCAGCGAGAGCACTGCTCCTATAGCAGGTCGTTTGTGGCTGGAGAAACAGGATTCGGCGAGAGCGATGGCCAATCCTCCGTCGGAACAGTCGTGGGCCGAGTGCAACAGGTTGGCATGAATCATTTCCAAGCACGCTTGTTGGACGCGACGCTCGAGCTCCAGATCGAGAGTGGGAACAGGTCCCGCAACAATCCCGTGAATCCAGGCAAGATATTCGCTTCCACCTAGATGGTCTCGCGTCTCACCAAGCAGGTAGATGACATCTCCTTCGGCCTTGAAACCGGCGGTGACCACGTGCCGGGGCAGGCCGCCATGATTATTCGCTGACGGGGGCGCGATGTCGGCGATCAGCCCAACCATCCCGATGACCGGAGTTGGATAAATCCCCCGGCCTTCCGTTTCGTTATAGAAGCTCACATTTCCTCCCGTGATGGGAGTCTCAAAGGCGCGACAGGCCTCGGCCATTCCGTCAATAACCTCGCTGAACTGCCACATAACTTCCGGGTGTTCCGGGGAGGGAAAATTCAGGCAGTTCGTGCAGGCGATCGGGCGCGCCCCTGTGACAACGAGATTTCGACAAGCTTCAGCCACGGCCAGCCGAGCACCCTCGCGAGGATTGAGCCAGCAGTAACGACCGTTGCCGTCAAGGGTGAGAGCGATGCCTTTGCGCGTCTCCTTGATTCGAAGGACGGCAGCATCGGCTCCAGGCAGGACGATAGTATTCGTGCGGACCATGTGGTCGTATTGCGAATAGATCCACTCCTTCGACGCTATGTTGGGAGAAGCAAGAAGCCGGCGGAGAGTCACGTCCAAGGAGTACGGGCTTTCAGGAATGTCGGAGAGCTCCGGAATAGACGATGGCCTCCGCATGGGGCGCCTGTAGACGGGCGCATCCTCAACCAGGGCTCGGTTGGGAACATCAGCAACGATCTGGCCCTGATGGAGCACGCGCAGGTGTCCGTCAGGGGTCACCCGCCCGATTTCGCACGCCTCCAGGCCCCATCGAGCGAATGTCTCGATGACCTCGCGTTCGCGACCCGACCGGACAACGAGAAGCATTCGCTCCTGGGATTCCGAGAGGAGGATTTCGTAGGGGGTCATGGCAGGATCCCGTTGAGGAACGCGGTCCAGGTATATCTCCATCCCGGTTCCCGCGCGCGCTCCCATCTCGGCGCAGGCGCATGTCAGACCGGCAGCCCCCATATCCTGGATGCCGACGACAGCCCCGGTGCGAATCGCTTCCAGGCAGGCCTCCAGCAGGAGTTTTTCCATGAACGGATCGCCGATCTGCACGGCCGGACGATTGGCCGCGTGTGCCCGGTCGAACTGGGCCGACGCCATGACGGCTCCGTGAATCCCGTCGCGTCCCGTCTTCGCCCCAACGTAGATGACTGTGTTGCCGGGACCCGTTGCGCGGCCCAAGAAGATGTGGTCCTTTCGGCCCAGGCCGATCGCCATGACATTCACTAAAGGATTCGTCGAGTAGCAATCGGCGAAAAAGACTTCTCCTCCGACGGTGGGTATCCCCACGCAGTTACCGTAATCGCCAATCCCCTTCACGACTCCGCGAAGCAAGGAACGATTCCGAGGGTCGTCCAGGGGTCCGAACCGAAGGGAATCCAATAGCGCGATCGGGCGCGCTCCCATGGTGAAAATATCCCGGAGAATCCCGCCAACCCCTGTTGCCGCTCCCTGATACGGCTCGATAAAACTGGGGTGATTGTGAGACTCGATCTTAAAGGCCAGGCACCACCCATCTCCCACATCAATGATCCCGGCATTTTCACCGGGCCCCTGAAGAACCATCGGTCCGGTTGTGGGGAGGCGCCTGAGATGAATTTTAGATGACTTATAGGAGCAGTGCTCCGACCAAAGGGCGGAAAACATCCCGCGCTCCACCTCGTTCGGCTCACGTCCGAGAAGGGCTGTAACACGTTGATACTCTTCTGCTGTCAGGCCACTCATCGTCCTCTCTGTATCTGTGAGGATCTTACTTTTAAGGCGGGATTATAGCCGGGATGATTGACCTCGTCCATGTGGATATACTATGGTTTTTGGTTCTGATGGTTGAGAGGGAGGATTCAAAGCGATGATTCAAGCGACGCAGATTCGCAAGGGAATGATTATCGTTCATGAGGGGGACCCATGTCGGGTTCTCGACTTTCGCCACGTGACGCCGGGGAACTGGCGGGCGATGGTTCAAACGAAACTTCGGAATTTGCGGACGGGGGTTTCCTTCGAACATCGGTTCCGCTCCACCGACACGGTCGAGCGCGCTGTGCTGGATGAGCGAGAGTTCATCTATCTCTATCAAGAGGGAGAGATGTACCACTTCATGGATGTGGAGACATTCGAGCAAATCTCGATGGATCAGGAAGCACTGGGGGACGCCGTTCTCTACCTGCTCCCCGAGATGCATATCCGGGTGCAGTATTACCAGGGTGCCCCGATAGGCATTGAGCTGCCGCCCACTGTCGATTTGAAGGTCGTGGAGACGGAACCGGGGTTGAAGGGCGCGACGGTCAGCGCCGTGAATAAACCAGCCCGGCTTGAGACGGGGCTTGTCGTACAGGTCCCTCCGTTTGTCGAGGTAGGTGATGTCGTTCGGATCAATACAAGTGATGGGACTTACCTGGAGCGCGCCAAATAGGAGATTGTAATGGGGCGTTGCCTTGCTGGCACTGGGGAGATCGTCCCCTGGCAGGGCCAGTGTGGATCGGGGTGCACGTGGGGATCAACTTCGGAGGCGAAAGAGCGCATAGAGTCCCCCTGCGCCGAGCAATCCACAGGGAGCCCAGGCTGCCACCGCCGGAGAGAAGTAGCCGTACTTCCCCATCTGGGAGAAAATGTCCAGTAAGAGCCAGTAAGTGAGGCCGAGACCGATACCCAGGCCCACGGCTTGGAGGGCACCATGCCGACCCGTGGCAATGCCGAAGGGAATCCCGAAAAGGCCCATGACAAGACATGCAACTGCCAGTGCGCTCTTGCGGTGAAGGGTAACTTCAAGCTCAGTGGTATCGGTACCTGTTTGAGCGAGATAGCGAATATAGCGGGTCAGTTGTGAGATTGTCAGAGCGTCGGGCTTGAGCGGCTCCCGGGTGAAGTACTCGGGTTGCTCCGGCAGCCGCAAGGCGAGCGAGGAGAACGATTGCTGAGAGGTTACGTGGCTTCCGTCAAATTGCCAGCGCCGCCCTTCGGAGAAAATCCATTGTTGTGACTCTCTATCCCAGCGGGCAGATCGGGCCTCAATTCGCGCGCGGGGAGCGAAGGTGAGCGGATCGAGTTCAACGATAAAGGGGAAATCAAGGCGCTGAGCCCACCGGTCGAACGAGCGGAAGTGATAGACGCGATATGTCGTCGGGGGGACCAGATCGGTCTGCTGCCAGGGTTCGGCGGACATGATCCAGGAACTTCCTGCAGGAGCTAGTTCTACATGCTGCGGCGAGCGACCCTGCTTGATGTAAAATCGCAGCGCATCCTGTCGGGCATAAGCCCGTGGGAGGAAGGAATTCTCTCCAAGAAAAACAGCTGCCGTGAGAAGGCAGCAGATCGCGATGACCGGTGCCGTGGTGCGGTAGATCGAGATCCCTGATGCTTTAAAAGCCACCAGCTCGGATGTTCGACTGAGTAGGCTGAAGCACACCATCGTTGCCAGGAGCGCCGCAGGAGGCAGTAAATACACCCCGACGACAGGGGTGAGATAGAGACAGTATTCGGCCACGATATGGGCCGGGATGCGATGGGCGATAATATCTGAGGCCAGCTCAAAGAGCGTGAAAACGAGAAAGAGCACCCATAGACCGACCAGTGCGGGAAGAAGAGACGAGAGAAACCTCCCGGCGAGGTAACGATCGAGAATGAGAGGAGCCGCTCGGGGAGGCCCTTGTACGGAGTGGGGGAGAGGTGCCCTGCGCGACAGCCGAAAGGAGAGGTGTTGGACCCTGGAGCGCAACTCGCCAATTATCTCGACCAGACGAATGAGAACTCCCGGAAGCACGTCACCGCGCCGATAGACTCTGGTTGCCAGGGCGAGGAAAATTCCATTCGCCATCCAGAGACCGAGGGCCGGTGGGAGCGTGCCCGCTCGTGATAGATTCTCGCCAGCAAGCAGCAGGAGATAGTAAACGCAAGCAAGAAGCAAGGCCGTCGTCAACCCGGCTCCGCGCGTCATCCGTCGCAGTCTCAACCCAAGGACCGAGCCCAGAAGACCGAAGATCACCGGTGAGAGCGACAACGCGAGTCGTTTATGAAGTTCAATCTGCCGACGCTGAGACAGTGCCGGATCTTCTTTTTGGGGACGGAGCAGCTCTCCCAGGGTCATCTGTTGGAGGCGGGTTCGAACTGACGGCGGTTGCCCGCTACTCCTTATGGCCTCACGGGATTTCGCATCGAATCGGAGAAAGAGACGGTCGAATGTCTCGATCTCGTACTGCTCATGCCCGTTCTCCAGCGTCCGCCGGTGGATCATACCATCCTCCAGCCTGAGCAACGACGTCTCAGGGACGTCACCAAGCTGGAGAATACCCGTCTTTGCTGTGATCAGAAGCGGAGAAGATTCGGAACCCTCCCGCATGATGAGAAGAAGGCGGCTCCATCGGTCAGAACGGCGGTCAATATCCCCGATGTAGAGGACCTTGTTGACGAAGCGATCGTCGAAAACGCGCGCCTTCATCTGAGTTCGCAGTCCCTGGACCAACAGCTCAGCCCGAATACGCTGGAATTGGCGGTAGGATCGGGGCAAGACCTCTCCGAGGAGTATCAGAAGTATGAGCGACAGCAACCCACCGAGCAGGATCAATGGAAGAACGATCCGGCTTCGGCTGACGCCCGCTGCGAAAAGAGCTGTCGTCTCGTGATCGGCCGTCATTCGACCAAGACCCGTCATCACTCCCACCAGCAGAGAAAGAGGGATCGTAATGACCAACACGCGGGGTACGAGCGAGGCTAACAGCGTACGGATCATCCCCGGAGGAACGTTCCGCTTGATGAATAACTCGCCGAAATCAGCGATCTGGGCAGCAAGCAGAATGGCCATTGAGATGATGACTGCCAGAATGAGGTACGACGTGACCTCCCGGAGGATCGAACGGTCAATGAGGCGAAGCATAGCAGGGCTAAAGGTCGGCTCCCGTGCGGAGACGCTTGAGGACGGAAAGCTGGTTGAGCGTCTGTTCGGCGAGCTTCAGCGCTCGTCGCGTTCCCGCCCATACCACGCGCGTGAGGGCCTGGTCGTAGGGTACAAACTCGTACTCGGTGTGTTCCCGAGGATCAAGCTCGATTTTTCCTGGCTCACCCGGGAGCTCCGCCGCAAACGTGTGCTCGCGGACGATAACCGGTTGGGGAAGTGACAAATCCGGCAGAAGTTCTGGTGCAATGGCAAAAGCATGAATGTAGGGCAGCCGATGAAGGGGCGGGCACTGGTCCTTCAGGCCGGTTTCTTCGGCAACTTCACGGATGGCGGCTGCCGGTGGCGATTCCCCCGGTTCAATGAATCCGGTCACTGGTTGCCAGAATCCTCCCGCTTCAGCACGCCGTTTGAAAAGAAGATAACGGTTATCCGGCAGCGAGCGAAGGATTACCATGACAGATTCACGATCAATCGGTTTCACGAAGGGCCTACGATTGAATACCTGGCCGAAGTGGCCGATAAGAGCTGACTCGACCTGGTCGAAGGAGACGTGCTGCCCGCAGACCCTTTCCATCGAGGTCATGCGAACTCCGCTCAGCCCGCAGGGGACAATCAGGTCAAAGGGTGAAAGGTCATTGGCAACATTCAGAGCCAAACCGTGTCGCGTGATCCAGCGGCTGAGGTGAACTCCGATGGAGGCGATTTTTTCTCCTCGGACCCAGACGCCCGTTCGACCTGCCTCTCGATGGGCCTCGATACCAAAATCCGCCAATGTGCGGATGATGACCTCTTCCAATAAGCGCAGATAATGATGGACGTCCCGCTCCGCGCCCCGAAGTTGGAGGATGGGATAGGCAACGAGCTGACCCGGCCCGTGGTATGTTACAGCTCCCCCCCGATCCGTTTGAACTACATCTATCCCGAGTTCGCGCAGCCTCTCAAGTGGACAGAGAATCTGCCGGGATGCCTTCTGAGCGGCACTTCTGCCCACTGTGATCACCGGAGGATGCTCAAGGAGCAGGATTGTATCGGGTACGGCTCCACGCTGACGCTCCTGTTCGACAAGCCGTTGAATGAGTAAACCGTCTTCGTACTCAACCAACCCCAGTCTCCGAACAGCCAGAAGACCGTCTTCATCCCACATGCCCACGATTACTCCCGGCTGATGTCGAAAGTCTCCAGGAAGCGCTTGATATGAGACATAAACTGGTCGGCAACAGCTCCATCAATGAGGCGGTGATCAAACGTCAGCGCAAAGTACGCCGTGGGACGAATGGCAAGAGCATCGCCCCTGTCCGTCTCGATAACTACAGGACGCTTGGCAATCTGACCAACACCGAGGATGGCGACTTGAGGCTGGTTAATGATGGGAGTTCCGAAAAGCGAGCCGAAAAGACCGGGATTGGTGATGGTGAATGTTCCTCCTTGAACGTCCTCCGGTTTGAGTTGCTTAGCTCGGGCTCGTGTGGCGAGATCGGAAATGGCTTTGGCCAAGCCCACGAGACTTTTTTCATCCGCGTTTTTGATGACGGGAACGATCAGTCCCCAATCCAGAGCGACGGCGATGCCGATGTTGATGTCCTTTCGATAGATGATCTTGTCCTCGGCGACCGATGCGTTGAGAATGGGGAAGGCCTTGAGCGCGTCAACGGTGGCGCGGGTGATAAACGGGAGGTAGGTTAGATGAATCCCGTGTCGCTTCTGGAATTCCTCGCGCAACTGGCGGCGAAGCTCTTCGACCCGGGTCATGTCAATCTCAAAGACCGTCGTCACGTGGGCTGAGGTGCGCTGGCTCAGGATCATGTGCTCGGCGATCTTTTTGCGCATGACGGTCATGGGAACGACCTCGACGCGCTCACCTTCAAAGGTCACCCCGCTCACAGCAGGCCGCTCAGGCTCGATAGGTTCGGCGGGAACTGGGCTGACAGAAGCCCTCCGGTTTTCGATGTAGCTCAAGACATCTCGTTTGGTAATGCGGCCCCCCATTCCCGTTCCCTGGATGTGCGAGAGATCAATGTTATACTCTCGTGCGAGTTTGCGGACCACAGGAGAGGCACGCAACCCAGGCGCAGAAACACCAACCGGAGCTGGTTGTTCCGGGACGGAAATTGTAATTGGCTTTTTCTGCTTCTCCCAGGGATAAGGTTCAAGCGTGAGCCTGCGCTCTGGTGTTTCTCGTTTGGGCGGCGTTGCTGACAGGGAAGGGGACGAGGGCAACGTAGCGGCGGTATGCGTGCTTGGCTCAGGTCTCGGTATCGAAGAAGCAGTAGGGGGACCTGCTGCTGATGACACCTCAGCTTCCGTCTCCAGTCTGGCCACGACTGTCTTGATTGGGACGGTTTCTCCCTCTGCCACGAGAATCTCCGCCAGAATCCCTTCCGCCGGCGATGGGATCTCCGCGTCGACTTTGTCTGTGGAGATCTCAAATAGCGGTTCGTCCCGCTTTACCCGTTCGCCGGGTTTCTTGAACCACTTCGTAATGGTTCCTTCCGCGATACTTTCCCCCATCTGGGGCATGATGACGTCTACTCTCACAGTCCCCTCCGGTTATGGATAGAGATTAGCATGGACCACAAGGCCGATCCGCGTCAGTCGGACCCCGTCCAGTACGGAATTCTCACAATGTCCTGGCATGATCGCCTGTCAGTAGAGCGCCAGCCACCGGGCTGCCGCCACGATTTCCTCCACCTGAGGAAGGAAGAACTCCTCCAACGGAGGGCTGTACGGAACGGGAGTATCCGGAGCGGTGACGCGGAGAATAGGGCCATCAAGATACTCGAATACGCGCTCCGTGATGCGTAGGGCAATCTCTCCAGCAATGCCGCCGGTTCGTGTGTCTTCATGGACAATGAGAACCTTTCCCGTCTTCGCTGCCGATGACAGGATGGTTTCGTCATCCAAAGGAAGGAGCGTTCTGAGATCAATGACTTCTGCATCTATTCCCTCAGCAGCAAGCTGATGGGCCGCGTCCAATGATTTGTGGAGCATCCAGCCGTAGCTGATGATCGTCAGGTCCTTTCCCGGCCTCCGAATCGCCGCTTTACCGATCGGGACGATATAGTCCTCTTCGGGAACCTCTTCTTTGATCCTTCGGTAGAGGTATTTGTGCTCAAAGTAAAGGACGGGATCTTCATCCCGGATGGCCGCCTTGATCAAACCCTTTGCATCATACGCCGTCGCCGGTTCAACAATCTTCAGGCCAGGCGTATGGAAGAAATAGGCTTCCACGTTCTGCGAGTGAAAGGGACCCCCATGGACGCCACCACCGCAGGGACCGCGGACAACGATGGGAACACCAGCACCCCAACGGTAGCGTGACTTCGCCGCCATGTTGGTAATCTGATCGAAGGCGCAGGAAATAAAGTCAATGAATTGCATCTCCGCAACAGGACGCATTCCGAGAAGAGCTGCGCCAATGGCAGCTCCGACGATGGCAGCTTCCGAGATGGGCGTGTCTATGACCCGTTCCTCTCCAAAATGCTCAAGGAATCCCTCGGTCACCTTGAACGCACCACCGTAGACCCCAATATCCTCGCCGAGGAGAAATACCCGTTCGTCCCGTTCCATCTCTTCCCATAGCCCTTGACGAATCGCTTCCAGATACGTGAGAACCGCCATCAGTTATGTCCTCCGGTATGTTGGTTCGCGTTCAAGCGATGGGGGAAAAGAACCAACCCCCTCATAGTAAACATCCTGGAGTGCGATTGAGGGATCAGGCATCGGGGACTGTTCGGCGTACCGGAGGTCGTGCTCCACCTCGGCGTCAATTCGTGAGTCAATCCCAGCGAGATCATCTTCTGAAGCCAAATTGTTCTCCCTGAGATAGCGGACGAGGCGATCAATGGGATCCTTTTGCCGCCAGTGCTCGAAAAGTTCGGCCGGCACATACCGGGCATCGTCGTGCTCGGCATGACCGCGCATGCGGAATGTCTTGACCTCCAGAAGTGTTGGACCAAGTCCCTGGCGCGCCCTTTCAACGGCTCGGCGCGTTGCTGCGTAAACAGCCTCTACATCATTGCCATCAACAGTCTCGCCGAAGATACCGTAACCGATGGCCCGATCAGCGATATTCTCGATGGCCATTTGCTTGTGCTTGGGCGTGGAATACGCGTACCCGTTATCTTCTGCGACTACAATCAAGGGTAGTTTGAAAACCGCCGCGAAGTTCAGACCCTCGTGGAACACTCCGGTACTCGTTCCACCGTCGCCAATGTAAGTCAGTGCAACCGATCGGAGGCGTTTCATTTTCGAGGCAAGAGCAATACCAGCCATGACGGGAATGAGGTCCCCAAGGTGGCTGATGGGGGGAATGATCCCCCGTTCCACACTGCCGAAGTGAACCACTGAATCCTTACCTCGTGTCGGACTCGTCCCCCGCGCCATATATTGCGTGAATATCTCCCAGGGCTTGACGCCACGAACCAGAAGTGACCCGAGATTGCGAATCATCGGGGCGATGAAGTCTCCGGGTTCAAGGGCATATGCGCTTGCGACGGATTCGCCTTCCTGTCCAAGACTGCGATAAAGCCCACCGACGATCTTCCCCTGGCGGTAAAGGTGTGTGAGCCTCTCCTCAATCGTTCGGGTGAGTTTCATGTAGTAGTAAATCTCAAGCAGTTGTTCTCTTGTCAGTATCCCCATGCCTTCTTTGTCCTGTCCTTGGGCGGGATTTGTCATAGGGGCTGAAACTATAGCGGAATTCGATAGAAGGAGCAAGAGTGGGTTAGCGGGGGGGGTGTTTGCTGTG
>DATLZR010000042.1 GCA_035573895.1 Blastocatellia bacterium
GCAAGAGCGTGAAACCGGGCGATCTGCGCGACACCTATCAGGCAAGGATGCTGGCCAAAGCTTGCTACGATCCGTCCAACCCGGAGGAATCGGAGGTTTTCCCGACCAGCGTCAAATGTGGGCAGTGATCGAGGCTTCGTCGGCACATTTCAAACAATCACGACACGGAGGTGCGTTATGAGAAAGGTGATCCGGTTCATTGGGTTGATCGCCTTCCCGGGAATCGTTTTCTCTCTCGCCGCCATTCGAGGCCAGGAGCACAAACCGGCCATCACGTATGAATCGTTGATGGATATGCGGTTTTATCCGGCCAGGGGCGGGTTTCTCGTTGAAACGTTAGGGGTGGTCTTCCCTCCGCCGGGAGATCCGCCGGCGGAATTGATCATCAGAAAATCCGGTGGCGAGACGGTTGGCAGGGTTCCCCTCAGACTTACCCGCTGGCCCAAGTGGCCGGCCTTCGGGACGCTCTCACCGAAAGGCGTTCCCGGTACGATTGACCTCGGCCAGGCGGGTGATTATGTGATGGCGGTTAAACTCGGCAACGAGGAAATTACAACGATGCCGTTCAGCTTGAAGCTGGAGGCCAGCGCCGATCCCTTCAATCCCAAGAAGACGTTTTATCGCGAAGGTCCGTGGAGTTCGCTGGCCTACCTTGCGGCTGCCACCGAAAAGCCCGATGACGCGCTGCGCTTCTGTTTCTGGGTCAGCCAGCAGGAGATTCCCGGAACGAAAAACAGGCAGCAGAAGGCGAGCGTCCACCTCCTGCGCGGCGGTCAGGAAGTCGCCTTCGCCAATGCGATTCTCGCCTGGGACGATTGGACCTTCCTGAGCCTCCAGCTCCAGGAACCTCAAAAGCGCGGATTCTGGCCGTTCAAACCGGCCATGCTCACCGATGGCAGTTACACGGTCGCGTACAAGGTCGAAGGCCGGACGATCCGGACCTTTTCCTTTCAGGTCAAGGGCGGCCAGATTCAGCGAATGGCGCGAAACCAGCTCGGCTACACGCCGCACAGCGACTTCCTCTCGCCCCGAATCATCGCCACCGTCAACCAGGATCCCATCATGCAGGACGTGTTCTGGATCAAAGCCGACGCCAAATGAGAGTAGCAACCTGCAATCAGGATGGTACTCCGGTTGTCGCACTGGAGATGGGTGATGGGTTGCGGATCGAAGAGGCCATCCTCAAGGTCATGAAAGACATGTTCCGGCGATTTGGTGACGCTCCCGAGGACGCGATGTTTTTATATCGGCGGTGGTTTGAACGTACTTTTTCTCGCCCTGATCGAGCTGTCGCTCCGGCCTTTAGATCAGACGATGATGACTGTTCGTCCGGTCAGCGACTATGGCGTCAATCGCGGCCTTTATAGCGGACCGCGCTCAACGCCGCATCAACATAGACATACGCTTCGATGCGTATGTGATCTCGAACCTTTGTCACAACGTCGTTTTGCTGGCGGGCTGGTCGGCGTTTGCTGCCCCCACAGTTTGTAGTTTCATTGTCGCGGCGCCCGCTTGGATCGCGGTGATCCTGCATCTCGTCGGGTTCCTCTCCAGCTACGGTGCCTTCATTATCATCAGCTCCGTTTACCGAGGGCACATCTACAGAGTGGTCAATCTGCCTCTGGCCTTGACCAGCTCCCTCGCGTTCGCCGTCTGGCCCGCGGGCGGCCGTGTGATTTATGGATGGTTCTTTGATCTTTATCTGAAAAGGTAAGCCTCATCTGGAATTTCTTTGCGTGTGCCCGCGCGAGCGTGAGCTTTTTCGCCGTCAATTCTTGCGTGTGGAGATGGGGGTAGAAAAATTCTCCCCCAACTCACATCAGGAGAAAAAGGATGAAAAACAATCGCCGTCAAACAACACCTCGCTGGCTCGGCTTGAGCATCTCGCTCATGACTCTGCTGAGCTTATCCGGTGGTCGCTGGACCACACCCCCTGACGTTGCTGCTCCGACAGTTCGGGCTGCTCAAGTGCCGTTACCGCCGGTGCCCTGGACGGCGGTCGCTTCAACGGGTGTGGTGGATGAGGAAAGCCTCAGCCGGTATGAGGCGACTGGCAGCAGCATCACCTACCGCTCGACATCGCCATCGCTCGATCCAATCGTTGTTCGCTACAATGTGACGAACCCCAGCCTCAACCAAGCGATTCCCGGCTGGACTCAACTGGAGCTAGGCTCGGCGGTGCCGGCGGCGGGCGGCGTCGTCTCGGCGACGCTCTTCCGCGTAGACCCTTGTACCGGAGAGCAGCAGGAAATCTGCACGACCACCAACGAGGGAATCAACCCCATGGGTACGTGTAAAATCTGCCAATTCCCGGCCAACGCCATCAACTTTTCGTCGGCAGTGGGTTTCCTCTACTATGTGCGCGTCGTGCTGGATCGTGCTGATCAACCGAATCCGCCGAGCGTCCACACGCTGCGGCTCCGGTGAAGGGTACCCTGGGAGTACCCCATGAGCGCTCGCTTCCAGCGGGCTCAAGCACGCCGGAGTCGTGCGCTCCTAAGATGAGCACGAAAGATGCATGCGCTCCCAAGGCTAAATAGTTTGAGCTTTTTCCCGTCGAATTCTTGCGTGAGGAGATGGAGGTGGAGCGAAATTCGCTTCATCCTCCCGTCATAGAGGGCGCTGAAGATGTTGAAGGATGTCTTCATGGAGCTGTGGCTCCGTATTCACCACCGATGAACACCGATGGACACGGATCGGTTTCCTCATCCGTGTTGATTGGTGTCCATCCGTGGTGATTTTCGGAGGAATCGCCCATGTGCTCATGCACGCCACGAAGGATGAAAATGGGTTCGCCAACGGATAAAAAGTGCCAACTGATGGTTGATCCGTTGGAACCTTTCTTCCGTTGCGCCAAGGGGATCGTCCGTGCGCAACGGCACGTAACGAATGAGGAGAATCTCGGAGTGCCTTAGGAGCGCCCGCTTCCAGCGGGCCCAAGCACGCCGGAGGCGTGCGCTCCCAGAGTATTTTCGGAGGAGAAAAAATGATGACACGTGTTTCTTTGCATCTACGACTTCTGTCCTTTGCGATGGTGCTTCTTGGAATCCACTCGGTGGCGCTTGCCCAGGATGAGCCGCCGCCCAAGACCATCATCACCGTCAACACGACGACTGATCCCTCCCCCGACATCCGTTACCGAACGTGTAGTTACAACAGCGGTGCGCTCTACATTGCCAGCACGCCGTGCAGCCTGCGCCGGGCTCTGATCGAGGCCAGCGGACGACCAACCACTGACCGGCCCATTCTCATTCAGTTCAACATCCCGACCTCGGACCCGGGCTATGATTCGGTCACCGGAGCCTGGACGTTGACGATTGACGGCGCTTTGCTCCCGCTCAGGAGAGATAACACGCTGGAGAAAATCGGTCAGGTGACGATTGATGGAAGCACGCAACCCGGCGGGCGGACCGATGGTCCCAGGATCATCGTTGACACGAACGGATGGTCGCTGGAGATTCAAAGCGAACAGAACACCATTCGCAACATCTCCTGGAAAGGGGGCGGCATCATCACGCTCAGCGGAGACAACAACGTCGTCGAGAACATCTGGATGGGCCTCACCGATGATGGCCAATCCCTGGCGCTCCGAACGCCGTCTGATCCGGCGCGTCTGGCGGGCGGAGGCATCCACGTGCGCGGCGCTAAGAATATCATCCGAAACAACGTCATCACCGGGTCCAAGAGCCGGGCCATCATTATCGAAGGCAGTAATAATGAGGTCAGAGGCAATTGGATTGGCACCCGAGCTGATGGGACCGTCCCGGACGTGATCCCGCTCCTCAAATGCCTCCGCAACCCAACCTACGAGCCGCTCAACTGGTACGGCGGCTGGGGCATTCAGGTCAGCGGCAGCAACAATCGAATCATCGGCAACCGCATCGCCGGATTGCATCAAACTCAGACGGCAAACGAAACGCCGCCGATGGCCCTGGAAATCTTCGGCACCAACCACACGATTCAAGACAATGTGATCGGCGTCGACAGCGCGGGAAAAGAAGTCGGCGTCTGTGGCCAGGGAATCAAAGTGGCCGGGACGGGCACGAAAATCCTGAGCAATCAGGTCGTGGGCAGTCGCAACGGATTTGAGAACACCCGCTCAGCCATTCTGGTCAATGACAGCTCGCCGATGTTCGGCCAGATCACCATCCGGCAAAACATCATCAAGGATGGACCGGCGCTGGCCATTGAAATGGGGCCGGCCATCCCGACGACGTTGAAGCTGTTCAAACCGGCCAAGATCACGAGCCTCAACGGACTCATGGTGACGGGCACCAGCGGCGACAACAGTCCCTGCCCGCTCTGCACTGTTGATCTGTACCTGGATGATACGGACAGCACCCAAGAAGCCTTGCAACATCTGGGATCAGTCCAGGCCGATGCCAATGGCAACTTCACGCTCATGCTGTCGGAGCCGCTGCCGGCAGGCCACGGCATCCGCACCGGGAGCACGACCTTGTTCACCGGCGTCATTGGCAACTATGGGGGTGGAACGAGCACCGCCCTGTCGGATGTTGTCTATCTCCCGGCGGCAACTCTGTCTCACACACAACTGAAAACGCAAAAAGGAGTGAGATAATGAGAAAGGATCACAACAAGCTAGCTCACCGCTGGCTCGGTCTGAGCCTGGCTTCAGCCATGCTCGGTCCGACGATGTTCGGGTCGCCGAGTGAGGCGCATCCGATGACTCTCACTCAGCAGGCGATGATCCAAACGATCACCGTGCCGTATGAGGGCGTTGACCGTTCGGTTTCCCTCTATGTGCCGACGGGCTACCGAGCGGGTACGGCGGTCCCGTTAGTCTTTGCGCTCCACGGCGGGGGCGGGGATGCCTCGATCATGTACGCTCCGGATCACCGCATTGTCGAGTATGCCGAGCGGGAGGGCTTCATCGCCGTCTTCCCCAATGGACTGCCCCGACCGGACGCACCGCCGAACAGCACGAACTACTATTGGCATGATCCGGTCAACATCGGATACATGAACCACCTGATTGATCTGATGATCGCGCGCTATACGGTAGACACTCACCGAATATACTTCATCGGCTTTTCCGGTGGAGCGCAACTCTCTTATAAGCTGGCTGCCGATCCACAGATTTCGGCGCGTATTGCGGCCATTGCCACGGCGGCCGGCAGCATCGGGTCAAAGTTTACAGATCCGCCGACGTCGCCCTGGGAGATTATTGATCCCTCCGCCTCCGGTGGCAGGCCCCTGTCGGCGCTGCTCTTGCAAGGCGGAAATGATCGGAAGCTCCCGGCAGAGGGCGGATTCCCTGAGGACTACAACGAAATCCAGCTCTCGTTCCAGGTGAAGGTGGATATCTTCCGGCTCTTCCTTGGAGCGACAATGAGTTCCCGTTTCACGCATCCATTGCTTCCCTCACGGGCGCAGGCGATGGCCTACACCAACCCCACGACGAGGCAGGCAGTCATCTCCATCCTTGACCCGGTGTTGGGGCATGCCTGGCCCGATTGGAATTACATGGGTATCATCTGGGACTTCTTCCAGCGGGTACCGACGCGATGAGCCTGGGAGCGCCCGCTTCCCACGGGCTTAAACACGCCGAAGTCGTGCGCTCCTAAGATGAGCACGCAAGATGCGTGCGCTCCCAAGAGCACGCCGGAGTCGTGCGCTCCCAGGGCTTGGTCATGAGGCGTGCGTAGAAAGGAGGGCGGTATGAATCGTAACATCGGAGGGTTCCTGACCCTGATCCTTCTGGTATTGTTGCTTGTGCTTCCGGCGACAACGCCGCAGGCGCGAGAGGGCGCGAACCAGCCAGCCACGGATCAAGATGCGCCCCCATCGCGCCCGCTGGGCAGCCTCCGGGTCATCTCCGGGCCAACTCCGTGCGATGGGCAGGAGTGTTATCAAATCGAAGTCACTTGCCCGGAGGTGGTAGAACCCGAGCGCGCCACACTGAAGGTGGGTCATCGTACCGGCTCCCCATCGCGAGGAACGATCCTGTTCATGACGGGCGCTCGCGGCACGGGGTTATGGGAGCGGTTCAGTCCGGACGCGCTGCGCGTCCTGGGAGAGCTGCGCGCGGCTGGCTTTCGCACCGTGCAGCTTCAATGGCTGCGCGGCTGGCTCGTGAGCGCGCCGGGACAACCGGAAGGTCAAGCGCGACTGGCGTGCCGACCGGCAACGGTCGCCACCTGGATCTACCTGATGCTCCACGACCGCGGCCCGACCACGGCCTTCTGCGCGACCGGTAATTCTGGGGGCGCTGCGCAGGCCAGCTTCATGCTGAGTCACTACGGACTGTCAGAGATTCTCGCAGCCGTCGTCGCCACGGGCGGCCCGCCCATGGGACGCATTGATCTCGGCTGCATTCGTGATGACCCGGCCAATCGCTCGCTCTGGTTTCCCCCTCAAGGTACGGCCCGCCTCATTGATCTGGGATTCGGATTTCCCGATGATGGAACCGGCCCCTGCAGCCGCAGCGATGCCTCGTTCCGCGAGCGATTTCAACAGGCCAGTATCGCCTTCGGCGATTGGCAGTACGTCTATCCAAAGACGATGGTCTGGTTCGTCTTTGGCCAGGATGATCTCACCAATGCTGTGCCGCAAGGGATCATCTACTACGAGCGGTTAAGGCAAGAGGGCTCGCCCTTGATTCGCATGGAGACCGTGCCCAACACGCCCCATGATGTGCCCAGCTCGCGTGAAGGCGCCGAGAAGGTTCGCGATATCCTGCTCAGTGAGTGCCGTCCACAGTGTCAGTAGGCTCAGGTGAGAAGTTGGTCATGGCCCTCAGGCGGCGCCCAGAGACAATGAAATTCAAGCCACAGATCAGTACCGATTCTCACAGAGCGAACCATCGGTGTGACGCCGTGAAAAATGTGGCTCCTTCCGGAGAAGTTCTTCAGGGAATCGCGGCTCCGCCCGAAAACGATGAAAGGCTGGGAGCGCCCGCTTCCAGCGGGCCCAAGCACGCCGGAGGCGTGCGCTCCCAGGCATTTTCGTAAGGAGGCAGACTGTATGGTGAATCAACATCCATTGAAAACGTTCATTTGCTCTCGCGCGGCGCGACGCTGCCTGTGGGGCTCCTTTCTTCTTCTCGCGGTGATGGCGCTGTTGGGCTTCAACGCCAGCACCGCTCAACAGCCGCCGGAGATTGACAACGCCCTTCCGTGTGGCCGAGTTGGAGAAGTCGGCGATATCGCGCAGGGTACGGCCCTGTTTCGAGTGGATGTCAATCTCAACGCCTTCCCTGACGCCGTCTGCAATGACGGATCGGGTGCCGTTTTCTATGTCCGGCGATATTCGAGTGAGGCCGACCGGAACAAATGGCACATCCACCTGCAGGGCGGCGGCGGCTGCCAGGATGGCCAATCGTGCGCCGAACGCTGGTGCAGCGCCGAGACCAACTTCGGCGCCGACAAGATGAGCACCACCTTCAGGCCACTGCCGCCCAGTATCCGGGGCACAGGTATCTTCCATCCGGACCCCCAGCAGAACAACTTCGCCGGCTGGAACCACGTGCTCATGTACTATTGTAGCTCCGACAACTGGTCCGGGACCGCTCGCAATGTGTCATTGTCGGTGACAGTGCCGGGCGGCAACACCATCCAATACCGAATCCACTTTCAGGGCGCGAACATCGTGGACGCCGTCATCAAAATGTTGCAACGGTTGCCGAGCGGTCAACCGGTCACCTACCAGAACGCTGAACGCGAGACCATCACGATGCCCGATCTGGACGAAGCCACCCATGTTCTCTTCTCCGGCACGTCGGCAGGATCGGGCGGCGTCCGACATCACGCCGACCGGCTTGGGCAGATATTGCGTCGGGACAACGTTCAGTGCCAATCTGGCGGGAACTGTCCGCTCGTGTATCGAGCTGTGATTGATGCTGGATATGGACCGAAATTTGAAAACCTGAACTATACGAACTTCGTTGACTGTCTCAATCCTCCGAACCTGTGCAGTTACACAGCCCTTATGCAGCACCAATGGAATAACGTCTCGATGGGCATGTATAAAGCGCAGGTGGATCAATCGTGTGTCGAGTGGCACAGGACCCGTCAGCCCGGCACCGAGTGGAAATGCGCTGACCTGGAGCACGTGATGGAGAACCACATCACCACGCCGTACTTCGTGCGCGCGGACCTCCAGGATGAGCTGAAACGAAGAAACTTTGTGGAGTACGGATTCGGCACGGAGGCTGACTACGGTCAGGCCACCTATAAGGGCCTCCTCAACCTGCCCAATCTCGATAGTTTTGCCGAAGAAGGGAGCGTCATGAGCGGCGGACCGCCCTTGGCGGCGCCGGGCATCTTCGGTCCCCAATGCACGCACCACGTGGGCCTGACCAGCAATCAAGCATTCTTCAATGTGAAGGTTTCCAGCGGTGGAGTTCCGTACAGTGCTCATGACGTTTTGTGGAATTGGTGGAGGGGGCAGCAGCCGCGGCAAGTCGTCTATCCCTACACCGGACCGGGGCCGGCGCCCAATTGCCCATGAAAATCAGATTGCGCAACAAGAGGATGATCTTGTGAACGACGAATCAAAACGACTCAAAGGCGAAGGATCTAAGCCAATCCTTGTTCTGTCCGTTGCTCTCCTTCTCTTAGTGGGCGGTGGGATTCCCATGGCATCTGTTACATCCGTAGAGCAACCGAGGACTCATACGGTGACCGTCAACGCCGACGGCTCGTTCTCGCCTCAGGTGATTTCTATTCACGACGGCGACACGGTCGAGTGGATCCTCAACGACCGGACCGACACAATTATCCCGGTTAACCTGATTGAGCCGCTTTCGGCTATCTGTTCGGCCTACAAGCCGTACGACCCTGCTGACCCGAATGAGTTCACGGGACCCATGCCTCGCGCTCCGTCCGGCATCTTCACGTTGGGCCCGGACGGACCAGGCTTCGTCATCGAGACAAAGGACGACCCGAACGCGTCTTGCGATTATGATCGGTCTCCCGCCAGTGTAGGAAATCAGTACCTGTGCGAGACGGGCGAACCCTACGCGACTATGGACTGGACGTGGCAGAACCCGAACATCACAGGAGTGTTCATCCGGCTCCGCTGGAACGAGGTGCATCTCGGGCCAGGCGTTTTCGACTGGACGGCGATGGATCGCGAGATCGAGAAGGCCGTCCGAAATGGCAAGATGTATATCCTCTCGTTCAAGGCCGGCTCAAAGGGCACGCCTGAGTGGATTTTCGACCCAGCCATTGCCGGGGCAACGGCCGTCAAGCGGCTGACCTTCCAGGATGGCGGCGACGATGTAACTGACTGTGGTACCGTCATGGATCTGGGCAGCCCCGCCGACCCGAACTATCGCCTCCATTACTTTGCCCTGTGGAAGGCGGCGGCGCGCCACATCCGAGAGCGCAACGCCTGGTATCGCGCCCTGGCCTACATCAAGCCATCAGGCGCGAACCTGTTTACGCACGAGAACCGGCTTCCCAATCGCTGCGAGCCTAACTGCCCGATCTGCAACCCGCAGGTTTGGGCTGAACAAGGCAACTACACCCCGAAAGCATTGTATGAGTTCTACAGCCAGCAAACGGCGTTGCTGGCCGCCGAATTTCCCAACAAAGACATGAGTTATGCGCTCATCCAGGCCGGGTTCCCGCTGGTGAATGACAAGGGCGAGTACAGGGAGCCGCTGACTTCGCCTCTCCCTCGCGGCACGGAACAGACGGAAACGATCCTGGCTCAGGGCGCGCGTGAGCACGGCCTTCGCTTTGTCGTCCAGCATAATGGACTGGGCCCAAAACCTCAGGACCGGACGCCGCCTCAGCCCCCGTGCCCCAACGAGGGTATCCACCCGGCTGTGGGTCCCTTTGCTGGCGCTGGCTCAGGATGCCCCAACAAATGGGTCCTGGAAGCGGGCGAGCGCGGTCAGGTCACCGGTTTCCAGACCAGCAACGCGGAGGGCGTTGGCAACCCGATTGAGTTGGAATCAACGCTCCGGAATGCCTGGGATAATTCGGATGCGATCTTTGTCGAGATCTACGAGCAACGGTTCTGGGAGGCGGAGACCGCCGGCCCGGTCCTCACCCCCAACGGCTCCGGCCTGACCATTGGTCAGTGGGCGGAGCGGTTTCACCAACGGCGGAGGGATTTTTGGATCCCCCGTGGATTGCCGGACCCGTTTCCGCTCGTGCATCGGCACACGTTCAAGCGGACCATTAACTCGCCAACTGATCCTCAAGTTCTTTACTACATCAATGGTTCCAAATGTGGCAAGGGAGGGAGCGCGAACTACGGCGTGATTCAAATCTTGCCTAACCCGTAGGGTTCGGTTATGTGCAGTCGCCACGTCACCAATGATGAAAACTCCTGGGAGCGTCCGCTTCCAGCGGGCTTTAGCACACCGGAGGCGTAAGCTCCCGAGATAGGACGCAAGATGCGTGCGCTCCCAGGAGCACACCAAAGGCGTACGCTCCCAGGGCGAATAGCTTGAGCCTTTTCACGCTGAATTCTTGCGTCTAGAGATGAGGGCAGAATAAAGCCTGCTCCGTGACAGAAACCCGTGACAGAAAGGAGAGAGTGTAATGAACTTTTCAGCTTGTATTTCAAAATCCACCCTGTTGCTGAGCTTTGGGCTGGTGTGTCTGTTAGGCCATGGTGCCAAGGCGCAGGTGCCGCCGGTCTTCACTAACGCGGCCTTTGAAGGCCGGTACGCGGTCTCCCTCACGTTCGGCGCCAACAACGGGGCTGGCCTGGGGGTTGTGACCGCCGATGGAGCCGGCAATCTCCGTGACGGCTCGCTGCTCCTGCACGTGCCGACCCAGGATGGGGAAGGCCAAGTGCTTCGTGGCCAGCTTCAGGGACAGTACCACATCAACCCCAATGGGACAGCCATTCTTATGGCCCAATTTACGTTCCCCAATCAGACCTTGAATCGGGTTTTCGACCTGGTGGTGCGACGAGATAATGGGGTCTCCCGAATCATCGAGCTGTTTGGCGCCGTGAGAGAGCGGTCGGATTTTGTCCCCGGCGTCGGGGTCACGATTGAGCTGAGGCGGCTGCCGGCCCCAAGAGGGTTTGACAACGCCAGTCTCGATGGCCCCCTGTCCTTTGAATTGAGCTTCGAATCGCAGGCGGCCATCGGCTTTGGCATGGTGACCGCTAACAAAGCGGGCCATCTCGTTGACGGTGTGCTGCTCTTGAATGTGCCGGGGCCTGATAGAGAGCGGGAGATTATCAGAGGCCAAGTTGAAGGGACCTATACGGTGAACCCCAATGGAACGGTCACGATGAACCTGGTGTTTTCTTTTCCGGATGGACGATCCGTGGAAGGAACTTTTGATCTGATGATCACAGAAGAACAACCGTCCGGCCCGGCCAAGCAAGGCCGCCCACGAATGGCCAGAAATCTGATGGGAAGCCCACGAGGGTACTTTGACATCTTTCCTCCTACCATGTTTACTGAACTATCTAGTAAGACGCTTCAACAACGAAGACTTCGTGGCCGGGTGAATCGGATCATCCTGATGCTCACGTGTGAAGATCCGAATCCTTGAACCTCTGATCGAGGTTGCGAGCCGACACAATGAGCGACCACGAATGGGGTAAATGTGCCGCCTCTGTAGCGATGGGGGCGGACATCGGTGCCCCTCTCAGGTGAACTTTCTGAGCGGAATGTGAAGATTTCCGCTGATGAGGTAGTGCCGGTCGGTGCCGCCGTTCATGCAGAGGATCTCTCTGTCCCGGTATTCGGAGCGCGCGTCGCCGGGCCCGCGTGGCATGGGCATCGTCCGGGAGCGTCTGGGAGCGCCCGCTTCCAGCGGGCTTTAGCACGCCGGAGGCGTAAGCTCCCGAGATAGGCACGCAAGATGCGTGCGCTCCCAGGGCTAAAATAGTTTGAGCTTTTTCGCGCCGAATTCTTGCGTGAAGAGATGAGGGCGAAAAGATTCTGCCCCAATCGACAACGCGGGGAGGAAGTATGAAAAAAATACATTTCCTAGTGGCCGTTGTTTTTGTTTCACTCTTGCTCATGCCCAATTCTGCTTCCGGAGAGTTGGATGATATCCGAGATTGTACTCCTACTCGAGAGGAAGATATTGGGGCGGCCGTTGATGCGATCGTGAGGAATTGGGATGATTTTGAGTTTTTTGTGGAACGGGAAACTGGTTTCAATATCAAAAGTTGCATGCGGAACCGCTTCGAGGAGAACGGGATCGTCATTTGTGAGAGTTCCGACACGGGCAGTTGCAACGGTGCGGTCGCCTGGGCCTCGCCGTTCACGAAAAAGGTTCATCTGTGCCCTAGCTTATTCCGCAATGTGGATGCGATATCGAGAAAACCGGATCGGCGCGCCTGCTACGCGGCCATCCTGACGCATGAGTTTGCTCACTCCTGCGACCGGTTTGAGCCCGGAGCGGATCGGCTCGACGAAGCCGCGTTCGATTGGTATGCTTCGACGCATGATCTAACCATTACCAAGACGGCTTGCGGGTTTAATTAACTCAACGTGAAAATCGAGTCGCTGTCTTCCCGGGTGGTGGGCGGATTCAACGAGGATTTCGACGCTATCGAGCTCTCGTTTCAGGTGAAGAAGATGGATATCTTCCGGCTCTTCCTTGGAGCGACATTGAGTTCCCGTTTCATGCATCTATTGCTTCCCTCACGGGCGCAGGCAATGGCCTACACCAATCCCACGACGAGGCAGGCGGTCATCTCCCTCCTTGACCCGGAGTTGACGCATCGCTGGCCCGAATAGAATTACATGGGCATCATCTGGGAGTTCTTCCAGCGGGTACCGACGCGATGAGCCTGGGAGCGCCCGCTTCTAGCGGGCTTAAGCAAACCCGAGGCGTAAGCTCCTGAGATAGGCACGCAAGATGCGTGCGCTCCCAGAAGCCTCACTTCGCCAGTGCCGCATCGCATCGGGCGAGGGCGCGAGTAGTCTCATCATTAAGCGCTCATCACCACCTTCTGAATGACGACGCATGTCACTTTTACTGGCGAACGTGAGTGATCAATCACCCTGAATCCGGGCCGTTAGGTAATAGTTGCGTCCGTCAGGGCGCAGAGGTGAGTCGGCCTCAACCGCACGAGGTCCGAAGGACCGGCCGGCTCGCCCGGTCCTGTCGCCCCGTCGGGGCTCGCAGAGTTTTGGCTGGAGGGCCGGTTCATGCCCTCATGGGCGTGACTCTTGCCTGTCGCCTCTTCGAATCTGTCTCTTTCACTCTTGCGACCTCCCGCGCGACCAGTAATTCTGACATGCGTCGTCTGAATGAGCACCCCTTGACAGTGAAGTTGACCGCGTCTGCTTCTTCATTGTTCCCCTTTAACTTCGTAAACCTGCCCTGGCTGTACGTTCACGAGCGTTCTTTCAACCACCGGAACCAGAGGGCGTAAATCTTCAAGAGTGATCCCGCCTGCAACCATCACGACCACAGCGATGGAACGCCCTTGAAGATTTTGTTGATAACGAAGGTTCTGATCAACCGTCAGCAGTACTTCAAATCCAGCCTCTTGCGCTTGATCCAGGAGTTCCCCATTTTTGAGCGCCTGCCACCCCATTTCGCGGACAGTTTTGATTTCATGGTGGGGAAACTCTTTTTTGAGAGGTTTGGCCACACAATGGTCAAAGAGAATTTTCACGGTTGTGGGAGTCCTTCCAGGAGGCGATCACAGGCTTGCTTCAGTGCGGCCACCGCTTCGTCGCGGGGTACACCTTCAAAATCCTCAAGGAACTCATCAAGACTCTTGCCCTTGCTCAGATACTCGAAAAGGTATCTCACAGGCACTCGCGTCCCAACAAAGCAGGGCACTCCACCAAGCCGTTCCGGGTCAATGGAGATAATCGCTGCACGAGCGTCTGACGGCGGAACAAGCTCAGTTGTCAGCTCCGCATCCCCCGCGGATGTTTGCTCCACAAGCTCTGCTTCAGGCATAAGGCACTCCCCTTTCAAAACTATCGCTTTTGAAGGATACCCCCTTCGTCTTGATGAGAGCAAGAGGAGGGAAGCAGATGCTGACCTATTCTTTATTTCCGCCTTGCCAGCGCGGCATTGCATCGGGCAAGGGCGCGAGTCGTTTCTTCAGGTTTGCTTGCATATTCCGGCGGGAGCACGCCCTGGCGCTGGATTTCCTGCCAGAGTTCCAAACTGCGCTCATAGGCGTGACGGGCGTCGCGCCAGTGCTGTGACCTCTGACGCGCGGGCGTACCGGTTCGTCGGGCCAGCCTCTCGTAGGTTTGGCCGATATAGAAGTGGCTCATAGCCAATTGCCTCCGCATCGGTTGGCTCGTCGAGCCGTAAGTCGGGGCGCGCTCGACAACCGCCACAGCTCGACGGAAATAGTCGAGGGCCGTCATCAGGTCACCCGTCTTGAGGAGAATTTCGCCGACGTAGTTGTATCCTCGCGCCAGACGTGGGGCCGCTTGCCAATCGTTGGGATTGGTCTGCATTAATGCCTCAAAATACTGGAGCGCGCGGCGGTGGCTGGCGAGCGCGTCCGACAGGTCGCCTGCCTGCGCCTGTGCGGTGCCGAGATTCTGGTAGTCGTTGGCGAGCAAGCGACGCGCCGCCTCGTTCCTCAGATCGGCCCGCGTCATCGCTTCGTCCAGACTGAGAGCCTGGCGAAAATGCTTCACGGACTGAACTAGATCACCTCTGATCAAGAACACCCGACCCAGGCGCGTGTGGCGAGCTGCCAGATCCATTCGCGCTTGCATGTTGTTAGGGTCAGCAGCGACCAAAGCTTCGGCCGACGCCAGCAACTGACGGTACAGCGCCAACGCTTTCTCCACCTCTCCTCGTCTCTCCAGCCAGTTGGCGAGCGCGTCCTGAGAGCGCATCAACGCCCGGCGCGCCCTCACGCTGGTCGGGTCAGCCGCCACCCTGCTCTCGGCCAGGGCAACCGCTCGGCGCGCATGTGGCTCGGCGTCGGTCAGTTTGTCGTTGGATAGCAGAACATCGGCCAGAGTTTGATGAGTTTCCTGAAGTTCGGCGCGAAGCTCGATGTCCGTCGGACGAGCTGCGCAGAGCGCTTCGCGGAGCGCGAGCGCCTTGCGGTAAAGCTCGATGCCACCGGCGTTGTCGCCCAGATTCGGCGAGCGCGGCCAGGCTTTGATGTCGCCCATCCTGACATAAGCCGCCGCCAGTTTCCGGCGCAGCGCGACATTCTCCGGCGCGCTGGCCGAGAGTTTCTCCAGCACCATCATGGCTTGCTGGTAGTTCCCGGCGGCACCGGTTACATCGCCCATGTCTCGAAAAATCGTGCCGATTCGGTCGTAACTTTCAGCTAGCTCGCTTTGCACTTCGACATTAGCTGGTTCGGCCCTGGCGAGCGCCTGGCGAATGGTGAGCGCCTTGCGATAGCTCGCCAGCGCGCCGCTCATGTCGCCCAGATTCGCCACTCGACTGTTCCCCTGCACATCGCCGATCTTGATGTAGGCCGCGGCCAATTCGCGCTGCAACGTTCTATCGCCGGCGGCTTCTTTGGCCAGACTATCGAGATACTCCAGCGCATCTTTAACCAGGCGCTGGCGCACCAGCGTCGCCCCCGGCAAATCGGCAATCGCATCGTGATAGTCAAAAACGACCGTCCGCGCCAGCTTCCGGACCTCGTTGAACCGCCGTTCGGCCCGCGCCCGCTGATGATTGATGGCGATGATTGCCGCCACCAGGATCCCCACGATCGCCACCGCGGCGGCCACCCCCGCCTTGTGCCGACGGATGAACTTCCCGGCCCGGTAGCTGAGCGTCGCCGGCCGTGCGATTACGGGGAGACCTTCCAGATGCCGTCGAATGTCTTCTGAGAACTGTTCGACCGAAGCGTAGCGCCGTTCGGGCTCTTTGCAGAGCGCCTTGAGCACGATGTTATCGAGATCGCCTTTCAACCGACGACGCAGTTTCTCGGGACTCCCCTCGCGCGTCTGGCTGACCGATTCCGGAGTCAGGGTGAGCCGCGATGTGCCGTCCGCCGTTCGGACCTCCTCGATCAGGGTCACGGCGGTGCTCGGCTGTCTCGGCTCCTCTTCGAGCACCGCCCGCATCAACTCGTGCGGCGACTCGCTCGTGACCCGATACGGCTTATGACCGGTCAGCAACTCATAGAGAACGACCCCGAGCGAATAGACATCGCTGGCCGTCGTGATCGCGTCCCCCCGAATCTGTTCCGGACTGGCATAGGCCGGCGTCATCAACCGCAGCGCGGGCGATGTCTGATCCAGCGTCTGCGCCGCCAGCTCCGGCGTCAGGATCTTGGCGATGCCGAAATCCAGCAGCTTGGTCTTCCCCTCTCGGCCGACCAATATGTTGCTCGGTTTGATGTCGCGGTGGATGACCAGTCGTTGATGGGCGTACTGCACGGCAGCGCACACCTGCCGGAAGAGGCGGAGCCGGTCTTCGGTGCTTAGTTTGTGATCATCGCAATACTCATGGATCGGCAGGCCCTCGATGTATTCCATCACCAGGTAGGGCGCTCCGTCTTCGGTCGTGCCGCCGTCCAGCAGTCGGGCAATGTTCGGATGATCGAGCGAGGCGAGAATCTGCCGCTCATTGCGAAAACGATGCAGAACAAGCTCGGTATCCATCCCCCTCCGAAGGAGCTTGATGGCCACCTGCTGCCGATACTCATCAACCCGCCGGGCCAGATAGACGACGCTCATGCCGCCCCGTCCGATCTCGCGCACAATTTCGTAGGGGCCGAGGCATCGCCCGGCCATCCGCAGCTCATCCGTCGGGGTCTCGGCCACCGTTGCCGCCGCTTCCGCCCGCACATCGGCCAGAGGGTCATCTGCGCCCGGCGCATCTTCGTAAGCGAGCAACGATTCGACTTCCGCCCGCAGCGCCGCATCCGATCCGCAGGCTTCGTCGAGAAACGCCGCGCGTTCAGCCGGAGATCGCTCCAGGGCATCGGCAAGGAGAACCTTGATACGTTGCCATCGCTCGGGCGTCATAATCGTCGGTGCTTTTCTCGTTGGCCAACTACTTTGCCATTTGCCGTCGCAACCAGAGCCTGGCCGTCGCCCATTCGCGTTTGACGGTGGTCGGTGAGACATTCAGGATTTCTGCGGTTTCTTCGATGGATAGCCCACCGAAAAATCGCAGCTCGACGATTCGGCTCTGTCGCGGATCAAGCCGTTCCAGCTCCTTCAATGCCTCGTCAAGCGCAACCACGTCAAGCTCGCGCTCTCCACTCAAACCGAGGGCATCGTCGAGCGTGACCGTCTGTGCGAGGCCGCCGCGCTTTTGCGCTCTTCGGCGGACGGCGTAATTAACCAGGATGCGCCGCATCATCTGGGAGGCGATGCCGAAGAAATGGGCGCGGTTTTTCCAGGTCACCGAGCGCTGGTCAATCAGCCGGAGATAGGCTTCATGCACCAGTGCCGTCGCTTGCAGCGTGTGGTCCGGTCGTTCATAGCGGAGATGGCTCCGCGCCAGCTTCCGCAATTCATCGTAGACAAGTGGCATCAGTTGATCGAGCGCAGCCCTGTCTCCCTGGCTCCATTCGATGAGCAACTGAGTGATGGACGCCACCGCTCACCCCCATCATTACCTTGCGGTAACACTATAGCCCGGCCAGAAGCGCCAGGCAAGATCGCGAAGCGACGTATTTCCGGGCCATTTTCAATCCTCGACATGAAGTTCGCGCATCTTCGGCTCCCGGTGCAGCTTCTCTCCTGTGCCACGGGTGAACTCCACAAGGGGAGAAGTCCCCGCTCCCTTTTGACTTTCCTCTCCCGGAGGGACTAAAATTGGCCTGACCGTTGAGGAGAGAAACAGCTATGGTGAGCTTCGTCTTTGGGAACCTGGGTCTGCCGGAACTTTTGATCATCCTCTTCATCCTCATTCTGTTGTTCGGTGCGAAGCGATTGCCCGATCTCGCTCGCAGCCTCGGACAGAGTATTCGTGCCTTCAAGGAAGGAACTGCTGAGGTCCGGCAGATCGAAAATAAGCCAGCAGGCCAACCCCTCTACTCGTCAGCGCAAGCGACAACTCCGTCAGAAGCGCCGACAAAGTCGGGGGACTCGGCGTAATTCGCGGTGGGTGAGAGATCGAAAGGCGCTCTCCCTCCACACCGATGATGCTGCTCGCCGGGAGGGTGGGGATCTGACCACTGGTATTGAGAGTTACGGGTTTGCAACATAAACGGAGCTGCCGAGCCAATTCTCATTCCTCCCCGTAAAATCTCCGGTTGAACCGGGTTCTTCTTGGCCTCTCCGGGTGGAGGCGACGCGCAAGAGAAAACCCCTCTTCCGGAGGCACGATCAAAGCGACTCCCCCACCTTCTGGGAAAGGTGCTAGAATAGACGAAGCATATTCGGGAAAAAGGTCATGAGTGCGTTGCGCCAGAGCACATCGTTCCGCATCTCGTCCAGAGACTTTCAACCGGCCTATCGTCGTCTCTACGAATCGGGAGAGCTGGCCGAGCGTGTTCAACGCGCTCGGGCGCTTCTGGAATCATGCACGGCCTGCCCCCGACTCTGTCGCGTGAACCGGCTGGAAAACAAAACAGCCGTATGTCGCACCGGGCGTTATGCCCGGGTCAGCAGTTATTTTCCTCACTTTGGCGAGGAGGACTGTCTGCGCGGCTGGCGCGGCAGCGGGACGATCTTTTTCTCCATGTGCAATCTGCGTTGCGTCTTCTGCCAGAACTACGACATCAGCCAAGGGGGGCAGGGACGCGAAGTGCGTCCCGAGGAACTCGCCGACATGATGATTGAGCTTCAGCACCGGGGATGCCACAACATCAATTTCGTCACCCCCGAGCACGTCGTTCCCCAGATTCTGGAAGCCCTTCCACTGGCCATCGAGCGGGGATTAAACATTCCCCTCGTTTATAACACGAGCGCCTACGATTCGCTGGAGAGCTTGCGGCTGCTCGATGGCATCGTGGATATTTACATGCCCGATTTCAAATTCTGGGACCCGGAGATGTCGCTCCGCTATGTCAAAGCGCGAGATTATCCCGAAGCCGCCCGGCAGGCGATTCGAGAAATGCACCGGCAGGTGGGTGACCTCGTCTTCGATGAATACGGACTGGCGAAGCGAGGACTCCTGATTCGCCATCTGGTGATGCCGGGAGGGATCGCCGGAACCCGAGAGATCATGCGCTTCATCGCCCGGGAGATTTCCCCCATGACCTACGTCAACATCATGGCCCAGTATTATCCGGCAGGTCGGGTATCGAGCGAGAAATACCCGGAGATTAATCGTCGGCTCAGACTCTCGGAGTATGAAGAGGCTGTGCGCATTGCTCACGAAGAGGGTCTCTTCCGCCTCGATTCACGGGAGCGCCGTTGGCCTGCCTGGGGATGATGCAGATTTATGAGATCCCCCTACCCAGCAGGCCGTGGCGAGAACCGATACCTGCCATCGAAAGGAGAGGTATATGCGAGCGCACTACTTCCAGCATGATCCCTGTGAGGGGCTTGGCAGCATTGAATCCTGGCTTCAATCGAAAGGCTACACGATCACGGGCACACGCTTTTTTGAATCGGCCTCCTTGCCGGTTCCTGAGGAGATTGACCTGCTCATCATCATGGGAGGCCCGATGAGCGTCAACGATGAAGACCAATTCCCCTGGCTCATTGAGGAGAAGCAGTTCATTCGTCACACGATTGAGCTGGGGAAATCCGTTCTCGGCGTCTGCCTCGGTGCTCAACTCATCGCCAGCGCGATGGGGGCCCGCGTTTATCCCAACCACACAAAAGAAATCGGCTGGTTTCCCATCACGGCAGTCCCCGCAGCGAGTGACGGGGTTTATCGGTTCCCCCCACTGGTGGATGTCTTTCACTGGCATGGGGAAACTTTTGATCTCCCTCCGGGAGCCGTGCACCTGGCCCGAAGCGACAACTGCGAAAACCAGGCGTTTCAACTGGGACGGTCCGTCCTTGGCCTTCAGTTCCACCTTGAAGTCACGCCGGAGATTGTTCGAGAGATGGTCGTGCACGGCCGTTCCGAGCTTGTGCCATCGCCTTCTGTACAGTCCGAGGAGGAGATCCTTGCCGCACCGTCTGAAAAATATCAGGCGATCAACCGGCTGATGGGCGACATCCTTGCATTTCTGCAAGGGACGAGGATTCCCGGATGATCTCACGCGAGGCCGTCGGGAACCCGCTGACGCGCGTAACGTGAGCAATTTCGCTATTGCATCCAGTGCGACGACTGAAAAAGAGGAGCAGCTCGCTTCGGCTGCGAAGTAGTGAGAGAAGGTAGCCTGAGACGTCAGCTCCAGGGTGGGGGTCTTGAGCAGAGGTGCGTCAGCAGGAGGTGACACGTTCCTTCGCTCTTGCTCTGGATATCATCTGTCGCCCTTCGGCAAGTGCTCGCGGTGAATCAATTTTCCCCTTTTCTGCTTGCCCCGCCGGTGGCCATCTCCGCTGCCCTTCTCCCCTCCCCGTAACAGAGGCTATAATTGTTGACGGTTTGGGGAGAGCCGGACGGTCGCTGGCAGCTCGGGCAAACGTCCGATGCCGCCAGAGGAAAGTCCGAACACCGCAGGGCAGCGGGCTGGGTAACACCCAGGCAGGGCGCTCCAAGTGAGCGTCCTGACGACAAGTGCAACAGAGAGCAGACCAGCCGATGGCTCCCCGGGCCCTGAGCTTGGGGAGATCAGGTGATGGGTGAAACGGTGGGGTAAGAGCCCACCAGCAGGTGTGGTGACACACCTGGCTAGGCAAACTCCCCGCGGTGCAAGACCAAATAGGAAGGCGCTCACGAGGATGGCCCGTCCCAGAACTGCGGCGGCGGCTCGACCGACAACCAGGCGACGAGCGTCGTTGCCCGTCAGGGTTGTGCCGCCGTAGCAGTCGCGCCTTCGGGTAGGTCGCTTGAGCCTGTCAGTAATGGCAGGCCCAGAGGAATGACCGTCATCCGGGTCCGGCAGAGCGCGAGACTGTTTCGCCCCGAACAGGATTTCCGCTTCTCACGGCCCGGAAACAGAATTCGGCTTACAGGCTCTCCTCAAACCGGCCCGAGGAACTGAACGCCACTCCAAAGAGAGTTTCCACACCAATGATGGATTGCGGAGGGGTGGATTTCGGGTTTACAGCTCCCGATTCCGTAACCAGTTATGGGCAATTCATGAGGGGGTATTAAGCGGGCGCTGGCGGAGTGGAACTAACGGTTTACCCCCCATTTCGGATGGGCCACCGGCACAAAGAGACGGAGCAAGAAAAAAAGGGCACCGGCCCGTCGCCGAACCGGTGCTCCAAGCGTTAGGGGGAACAAGGTTGGTTCAGAAGAGAAGCTTCAAGGCAAATTGAACCTGCCGGGATGAACCCGAATCACCCGGCGGGAAGCGCGTGTTACTGATCCGTCCAAAGACCGTGCTGCCGACCTGAGCCACTCGACCGGGCTGGCCGAAATTCGCGTGGTTGAAGATGTCGAAGAACTCGGCCCGAAATTGGAGTTTCACAGTCTCGGTCAGCCTGGTCGTTTTCAGCAGCGAGAAGTCGGTATTGTTGAAGCCCGGACCGATGATGACATTGCGACCGAGATTCCCGAAGTGGAAGACCGTTCGCGTGCCATCGAGCGAAACCGGGAGAACGAAAGCCGCGCCCGAAGGACATCCGCGCGGATCGCGCGGATCGCACACGACCGGTGAAAACCACTGATTGGGATTGCCGGTCACGGTCACTTTGCCCACGACGTCCGGTCGGATAGAGGCGACACCGGTAAAGGCGGCGACATTGGCCGCCCCGATCGAAGTGCCCGGGATGGCAAGCGCGTTCCCGGCCAGGATATTGACCGGATTGCCGCTTTGCAACTGAGTGATGCCGGAAATCTGCCAACCCTCAAGCAACCGGTTGCCCCGCAGCGGCAGCTCGTAAATCCAACTGATGACGAACCGATTCCGGGCATCGAAGTCCGACAGCCCCCGATCATTGCGGATGTTGAAGCTGTCCTGCACTACAACGCCCTGGCTGCTGAGCGAGTTGTAGTCAATGGACTTGGACCACGTATAGGAGGCGTTAAACTGAAGCCCTTTAGACAGGCGCTTGGTCACGCTGACCCACAGGGCGTTATAGGATGAGTTTCCGGCACTATCTACCATTGTGATGTTGCCCACAGCCGAGCCCGGAAGGATCGGGCTGGTGGCCGAGAGCGTCGGATAGATGCGCACGCCATTGCGAATCTGGTTGATGTTGCGGGCGATGCGCAGGTGCGTCCCCTTGGATCCGACATACCCCACCATGACTCCCAGCGTGGGCGTCAGCTCGCGCTGAATATTGAGGTTCCAGGACTGGACATAGGCATTGTTGAAATCGTGGTTGATCGTCCCCGGAGCGAGTCCGGCTGCCCGGGCCACCGTCACCGCGTTATCGAAGCGGATTGTTCCTGTAAACGTCAGCGGTGTGGCCAGGGGTGGATTGGCGGCCGTCGGCGTCACCGAGTTCGTCACCGGCTGATCGGCCAGAATCGCGTAGGCCACCCGCACAGCCGTCTTTCCGTCTTTGAAGGGATCCCAGACCAATCCCAGCCGGGGCTGGAAGTTGGTTTTCTTCGCCTCGTATAACTCGTCAATCCCCGATCCGATCCGCACGAGCGATCCGCTGACCGGATCAAAGACCACGAACCGGTTGAAGCGTTCAGTCGGCGTGGTGAAGAGATCGTAGCGGAAGCCCAGCTCGAAGGTCAGATTCGGTCGGGCCTTGTACGTATCCTGGATGAATAATCCCAGAGCCCCCGTGGCAATGGCGCTGGAGACATCGCCGAGCGTGACGGTGAAGGCATTGGCTTCGCCGCGCAGGAAGCTGTCCACATTGGCGAAGGTGAACGTCCCGATGTTTTTGGCGAAGTTGTTGTTGTAGAACCGGCGAAACTCCCCACCCAATCGGAGGGAATGATCGCCGCGCAAATAGCTGGCCGTGTCGGAGAAGACGACCGTCGTGTCGCCCCGCCCTTGAGGAAATCCCGCCGGACCACCGAAGTTCAGCCCGATCCCACCGATGGTGATTTGCGGCAACCCGATCGGTTCACGAATGCCGTTGTTGATACCGAAGTCGACGGGGTTGACCTGGACATTCGGGGTGAAGGTGATGTGAATACGATTGAATCCGAAGCGGAACTCGTTGACCAGATTGGGACTGAACGTGTGAATCTGATTGAGGGTGAAGATCTGACGCCGCGCCTGACGGGTATCGCCAAAGCCCGGGATGGTGTTGCCCTGGAGCGTCGGTTCCTGGCGCTTGTCCCGTTGAATCGCATAGTAACCATGCAATCGGTCGCTCGGTCCCAGAACGGCGTTGATGTCCTGGGTGTATTGATCAATGTCCACCGGAGCCGTCGCCGAACCCAGGAATAAGGGTTCGCCACGTGCGCCTGTCGCGTTGGCCCGCGGGATCAACTCGATGAGCCGTCGGGCCGTTGGATCGGTCGCCCGTGCCCGCTCGGCCTCGGACAGGACGATGCTGTTGATGGGAATCCCCTACCGATGACGCAGCCCCTCATAGGTCGAGAAGAAGAAGGCGCGGTTTTTGAGAATCGGCCCACCGACGGCAGCCCCAAAATTATTCCGTTTGAACGGAGCCGGTTCTCTGCCGTCGAAAAAGTTGCGGGCATCCAGGGCATCATTGCGGAGAAAATTGAAGACCTCACCGTGAAATTCATTCGTCCCCGACCGCGTCGCAATATTGACGATGGCTCCCGAGTTCCGACCGTATTCGGCGCTGAAGGTCGAATTGTTGACCTTGAACTCGGAGACAGTGTTGATGGAGGGCTGGAACGTGATCTGGTTCTGCACCATGTCGTTGAGGTTGATCCCGTTGATCATGAAATTGACGGTGTCCTCTCGATTCCCCGCCGTGTTGAAAGCGAATGACCCCTGGCCCCGTAAAGGAGCCGTCAAAAATCCGCTCTGTGGAGGGGTGACCGAACCGGGGATGAGCAGGCCGAGATCAACAAAATGGCGCCCATTCAGAGGGATCTCTTGCACGAATCGTTCGGTGATGACGTGACCGACAGTGATGGTGGCAGATTCGACCACCGGAGCTTCACCGATAACCGTGATCTCCTGAGTCACGCCCCCAACTTTGAGCTGAAAGTTCTGAACGACGATCTGGCTCACATCGAGCTTCAAGTTCGTAATGGCGATCGTCTCGAAACCGGGAGCTTGAACCTCAACCCGGTAAAGACCAACCGGCAGGGAGGCGACTTGATAATTACCCGCCGCATCGGTTTGCGTCTCCCACTCAACGCCAGTGGCCTGGTTTCGGACGATGACCTTGGCGCTGGGAATGACGGCTCCCGAGGGGTCTGTCACCGTCCCTCTGAGCGTGGCGGTGGATTGAGCCCCCACGGGGATGACAAAGACCGTCAGCAGGACGGCGAGCCAGCCCACCGTCACCCCACGGATAAACCTCTTCTGGGGCATAGAAGTCCTCCTCGCAATCGTGATAATGCGCTGCCTGTCTCTTTGTGACCGCATGTGCCTTCCCTCAGCTCGTACGACCAATCATCCCACCTCTCGTCTCCAGAATCGAGGCAACTTACGGTCGCACACTGAAGTCACTCGCCGATGTGCAATTTTCGTGCCAAGAACAATCTAAGCCTCGATCTCGTTGAAGCATGAGGAGTTGCAGGAAGAGGGCTTTTTGAGCGGACGCTGGTCTTTCCATTTTTTCGGAAGGAGCATCCGAAAATTTGGAAACCCCTGGTCGGAATCACGCCGTCAGCCACCCGGGGGTCATCCCAAGGTCGCCGAGGTCATGCCCATCCCCACAAGCGCACGACAGGCCGCGATGCAGGGACAGACAAAAAGCTGGAGTGCCCCCAGCGTCCTACCGGGATTCGATCATTTTGCAGTGGAAGAGCTGCGGAAGACTCTGGGGAAAAACCGACCCGTCACCTTCTGATAGGCGGCGTACTCCTGACCATAGCGCTGGAGCAGCACGCGCTCTTCTTCTCGCGCCCGAATCGCATTGCCCAGCACGGCTGCGATCACGCAGACCAGAAAGAACCACGAGGGCACGAGCAAAAAAGTTCCCAG
>DATLZR010000043.1 GCA_035573895.1 Blastocatellia bacterium
CGAAACGGTGTCCGGAATGCGCCGAAACCCTGTCCGAAATCGACCGAAATGCTGTCCGATTTGAGCCGAAAAACGCAACTGATCGTGTGACGATCCTCGACGAACCGGTCCTGGAGTTTGGTGGTGGACAGCGGGCAATAGACCCACACGACGGACTCGCACTTTTCGGAGCCTTCTCGGGTATCGCATCTCCAGCGTACATCGTTCTCGGCACCGAAAGGGGGCTGGAGCTGTGGGATCGTTGGGCAGCGGCATTGAACCGTCCTGCGTTTCACCCTGATCGAGACAAACACCGCCTCTGGCCGCCCTATCCCGGTTTTGAGGTCGCGTTCGGGCAACCCTGGCCCGACAGGGCGCAGAGGCGGTACACCATCGACCGCTCAAGCTTGCTCCACGCTTCCCGCAAAGCTGATCAACATGAACGCTGTTACGCAGTCGTAGAGCATCTGTTGGATCACTTCCCAAAGGCCAGAACACTGGATCGAGTGCCGGCCGTCGCTGTCTGTATCGTACCTGACGAAGTGTGGCAGAACTGTCGGCCGGAATCGCGCGTCCTGGACCCCGTCGACGAGAGAATCTCACGGGGTGAAAAGGAGGCCCGGAAGGCTGGGCAGTCCGACTTCTTTCGGCCGGCAGTGGACCCGAACCAGTATTACCTGTCGCCTGATTTCAGACGGCAGTTCAAGGCCAGGACAATGGAGTATGACATTCCCGTGCAGATCATCCGAGAATCGACGCTTCGCCTGTCAGATGAGGTGAAGCGTGGAGAACGAGGCCTTACTCCACTGTCTGACCGGATGTGGAACCTCGCCACAGCGCTATATTACAAATGCGGCGGAAAGCCGTGGAAGTTGACTGCCGCCAGACCAGGTGTCTGCTACATCGGAATCGCATTTCGCCGTGCGCCCGAGGGGGGCAAGACCGCTTGCTGTGCGGCCCAAATGTTTCTCGACTCGGGCGATGGGATTGTGTTTCTAGGCGACTTCGGCCCCTGGTACTCTCCCGAGAAGAACGATTTTCACCTCGATAAAAACGGAGCACGTAAGCTTCTCAGCGGTGTGCTGGAAACCTACAACCGTGTCAAGACTCCCCAAGATCCGTGTATCACCGAAGTCTTTCTCCATTCGCGCTCGACCATTAGCGATGAAGAGTTTGGCGGTTACCAAGAGGTATGTCCGCCTGGGTGCAAGCTGGTCGGTGTTCGGGTCCGCCCAGACAGATTCGGCCCACGGCTCTTCCGAGACGGAAGGATGGCAATCCAGCGAGGTACGTTCTGGCGAGTCAGCAGACGGACTGGCTTCCTCTTTGGATCAGGGTTCAAACCGCGTCTTGGAACCTACGATGGTTGGGAGACCCCTGTGCCCTTGAATGTCGACCTGCAGCATGGAGACGCTAGCATTGACCAAGTAGCGGCGGACATCTTCGCGCTGACGAAACTCAACTATAACGCTTGCCGTCTTGGCGAAAGCCAACCTGTAACTGTCGGGTTTTCCGATGCGGTTGGGGAAATCCTTATCACCAACCCGACGGTGCCTGTTCGCCGCCACAACTTCAAGTTCTTCATTTGATGTGCTGGCCCCACTTATCTTTGCACGGGGTGTTTCGCATGTTTGCCTCGCAAATCCATCAGCCACACTCGGCGTAGACGGATGTCATCGGATCCCCATTGACTCTTCTTAGAGTTCTGATGCCACCTGTAACCGCTCAGGACCTTCCTCACTGACCCCTACCTGACCCCTACCTCAGTTATATTGCGTATCCTGAATGCAGCTCGTAGAATTGGCGGTCCTTCGAGGCTCTCATGCGGCACTTCACGCGACCATCGAATGATCTATCTCACCCGTCTGTGCTCATCGTGAACCCCGATCCGGATATGTGCTTGGGCTTGACCGATGGGTTGACGACCAATGGCTATCATGTGGAGGTCGCACAAGACGGAAAGACCTGCCTGCAACGGATTCATGAGCGGGTCTTCAACGCCGTGCTCCTGAGCGAACATTTACCTGATCAGGACGCACTATCGCTCTTGGAGCCAATCCACTCCTCTCAAGCGACACTTCCCGTGATCCTCTTGACCGTTAGCGGTCCGTCACCGAGCGCACTGCAACGAGGGGCCTTTGCTGTGTTACTCCTGCCATACGAGCGAGACGAGCTATTGCACATTCTCCAGAAAGCAATCGGTCAGTAAACAACCATTGAGGGTGACAGCAGTACTACGAGGCTCCCATGCCCTTCACCATCCGTCCGTATCGCCGCTTTCCCGTCTATTATCCAGTGACCTACCAGACAGGTTTGTTTGAAGGTCATGGCACCGTGTGGAATCTATCCCTCACTGGCTGGCGATTCTCTGGCAATCTGCCCTTACGGATCGGAGAAGTGTGTTCGCTCACAGTGACCCTGTCGATTGACCAGACGATCTACGTGGCCGCTGGCGTCGTGCGCTGGGTTCGGGGTGAGGAGTATGGCGTCGAAACGCTGGTGATTGATGACGAGTCACGGGAGGAGTTGGATGAGCACCTCTGGCAGCGGGGATAGGAAAGAGATTTCTCAAGGGCATGATGCACTAACAAGGAGGTCATTATGAGGTCTTGGATGTTCCGCTGGACACTTGGTGTAGGGCTACTCGCTGTTATGCTTCTTGCCCTTCCCCTGTTACCCCAGATACCGACGGATTCCTCAGCCGTCTCCGCTGCCGAGAAAGCAGAACCTCTCGATCTCAACACCGCAACACCTGACCAGCTCAAGGCCTTGCCGGGCATTGGCGAGGCTTACTCCGAGAAGATCATCAAGGGGCGTCCTTACAAGCGGAAGGACGAGCTAGTCCAGAAGAAGATCATTCCGCAGGCCACATACGACAAGATCAAAGACCAGGTCATTGCCAAGCAGAAGTAAGTCGTGGAGGAGACATGCCGCAAGGCGACAAGTCCAAGGAGGAATGCTTTCGTCTTTGGAAGAATGGGAAGTCCGTTCGTGAGATGAAGCGCAGCACAACCGCCAAGTATGAAACGATCAAAATGTGGGTTCGGGAGTGGGAGCGGGGTGCGCAAGGAACTTGAGAGGTCAATCGAAGAGAATGAAGCCGCGCATGTGTCAAGTTCTTGTCGGGTGCATCCTTTTACAGGCCACTCTGGCACTCGGCGAGGACCTGGCCGGCAGAGTGGTTGGTGTGTTGGATGGTGACACGATTGAGGTGCTGCACGATGGTCACTCCAAACGCATTCGGTTGAACGGGATCGATTGTCCCGAGAAAGGCCAGCCTTTCGGAAAGAAAGCTAAACAGTTTACCTCCACTATGGTCTTCGGCAAGGAAGTCACTATTCAGGTTCTCGGTTTCGACAGGTACGGGAGAACAATTGGGGAGGTCATCTTTGGCGATGGGCGAAACCTCAATCGGGAACTCGTGAAAGCAGGTTTTGCCTGGTGGTACCGGAAGTACTCGAAAGACTTCACACTTGGCGATCTCGAGGACGAAGCGCGCCTAGCCAAGCGAGGCCTTTGGGTCGATCCTGACCCGATTCCGCCGTGGGAGTGGCGCAGCCATCAACGGGCGAACCGTTGAGGAGCGCCTTATGAAGACTGAGGTCTTGTATCTTGTGGACGATCCACCTGTCCAGAACTTTGGCATGCTGTACCACACCTAATGATATGCGGCTGCGAGCAGTAGACTCTCAGGTGGTGAGAATCGCATGAATGACAGAATTAAAAAAGCTCTGAGTCAGATGAAAGGTCTGGAGGTGTCGCGCTCTGATCCACGGCAGTCGAGCCTCTACAACTTCGCCCTCGGAGCGGTCTATTCACTCGCGCGAGCGGAGCAATTAGGATATCCATGGCAATCGCAGGAACCGGGTAGGGAATGGCGACGCATGGAAGAAGCCAAGGGCCTGGTTCTCAGGATGTTGGTGGAAGACCAACCGCCGGAGCAAGGTGAGTGGCTAGCCGCCTTCTATTTTAATGATGCCATAGTCCGCCTGGATCTGGCTTTTGAACACATCCTTCGGTGCGTCGGCAATCTTGGGCCAACTGCTGCCATCGGAGAAGTCAGGGAAGTAGCCACCCGGAAGAGTTTTCCTTCCGAATTGCTCACTATTTGGTCTGAACGAGGAAGGAATGCCGATAACATGCTGAAACACCGAAGCTTGGAAATACTAGAAGATCCTGGGATCTCTTTTACCGAAGCTCTATCCGTGATGGAAAATCTCGTCTGCGCGCTGGCCTGGGTTGTACGCAATCCATCGTCGCAGAAGATGCCTTAACCTGGCTTCAGATATCATCACGACATCTGCGGACTCCATCGAGTTTGTTCACCGGTATTCGGGCGAGCTCATGACCGAGGGAACTTCGGTCAGCGATGTGCCCCTTAACTCATTTAGAGTTGTAATGGATATTTTCCACGCACTCGACAGAGTGCTCCTTTCGAATTGAATCGCCCGCCAGGAGGAGAACAGATGCGGAAAAGTCAAACTCCACGGCAGCTTGCTAAACGCCTGAATGTCATAGGCCCACGGAGGCGGAAAAAGGACATTGATAAAATTGAGGGTTTGGCGAGGAGCATTGCCCTGAGAATCGTGCAGAATAAGCCTGTTCCTCCTGGTTATAAGAAGGATTGGGGTTACGTCATCATGCAATTCTACCGGCCAGTAAATCACGCTCACAATGAGCTAAAAAGGCGACTTAGACGATTAGGGAAATAGTCGAAATGCCAAGAGAGGAATGATGATTGGGGTTGGGGCTAGGGATTCCCTCCGTTGGGTAGGGATTCCCTCTAAGTTCTGTATTACCCCATTCTGATGTTCACCAGATGTTCACCAAGAGGCCGGAACTGGTCGGTTTCGGCGGGAACAGATCGGATGTCGGAAAACGGGGAACCGCATGGAGCGCCGCGATTCTATTGACGATTGTGGAGTTTTGCGGGTGAAGGGGAAAAGCGAGAGGCGGCTTATGAGGGTTTCTCTCACACTACGGACCGCGTCAATGGTTAGGATATGAAGCCAGTTGCTCTGAGGGAGCAACATCTGACGGGCAGCTAGGTTGAGCAAGTGCGCTCAACGCCACGCGGAGAATACGGAACAAATCCCCGGTGGCTGAGTTGGATAAACGGCTCGACCAGCTCGAAACGCGAGTCTTTATCTATTGCGGGGAGGTTTCGACATGATGGACCGGTTCACCGATTGTGGTTGGATGCCCATGATGGGCTTCGGCCTTGTGAGCATGGTGCTCTTCTGGGGCGTGCTGATTGTTGGCGGCTTCTTCATCGCCCGATGGCTGATGGGACAGGGCTTCGGCTATCGTGAAGACTCCGCATTGGAAATTCTCAAGAAACGGTATGCCCGCGGGGAGATCAACAAGGAGGAGTTTGAGGAGCGAAAGCGGGACTTGCTCGCATAACAAGCGCCTGCCCAGCTGTGGAACGAAGACAGAGAGAAGGAGCACTGATGGCGTTGGGGTCTATTTGTGTGACGGCGGTCTGGGCCGAGTTGGGGGATGAGAGAGAACCGCCGAGTTCCTGACGATAGAACAGTAATAGTAATAGTCGAGCAAGCCGTGCAGCTTTCTCGAAGGGGCTATGCTATATTAGTTTTGGTCTGCAGTAGGAGACATAGGCGGTGTTGAAAGGGCAAAGCGCAAATGTCTTAGTCATCGGGCTCGTTCTCCTCCTTGGGGTCCAGTTGACCGGTTTCCCCTGTCTTGGTGAGTGGCAAATCGGATCTACCGCAAGTGTCGTCGAAGCCTTGGATCTGTTTCCGTCTCTCGATGGGAGCGTGACAGATAACTGGTGTCCATGCCATTTCACGTTTCAGACGGTAAGTGTGTCCCCCTCGTCTTTTGTGTCTCCCTTCACCTGGGCGCTTTTGGAGACTCCTACGCGTTTCGTTGGGACGTTCATTCATTCTTTGTTCCGCCCACCAGTTCTGGCCTGAGCCTCAAAAGTCTGTTCTAGATCGAATCGAATCTGAACATGCTTAAGCCGAAGACGCGTTTGCACGTCCCGTGTCACGTGTCTGGGGATTGTGGAGGTGGGCAATGCGACATCTTTTCTTTCTCACTGTGTTGCTGAGCGCATTGATGGACCCTCTGATTGTCGTGGCGGAAGTCCCGCGCGCCGGTGCACCGGGTCCTGGTTTGTATGGACTCGATGATATCGTTACCCTGGCGTTGGAGCGAAATCCAGCTGTCGCTGCGGCGGGAGGCGGGGTCAATCAGCGCCGTGGAGAACGAGTCGCGGCCGGCGCGTATCTGAACCCGTCGATTTACGGTACAGCAGGAAGCGGCGCGATTACAGATCCGAGGACTGGAGTCGTAATTCTTGAGCGTCGTGTAACGATCGAACAGCCCTTGGAGCTGCCGGCTAAACGCCGTGCTCGGATGAATGCAGCTGAGGCGCAACTAGCCGGGGCTCAAGCAGAACTCCAGGACACACGGCTCAAGGTCCAGTCGGACGCCAAGGTCGCGTTCTATCAGCTCTTGCTTGCGCAGCGGGATCTGGAGCTATCGACGCAGAATCTCTCAATCACGCGTGAAATATTCCAGATGATCAAAGCCCGGGTGGATGCCGGCCAAGCACGGCCCTTTGAAGCCGTCAAGGCGAATGTTGAGCTTCAGAAGGCCGAGAAAGAACTGAGTCGCGCCGAAAACATGATGGCTGTCGCCCGCGTACGGCTGGACACGCTGACCGCCGGTGCGCTCGGCAAGGTCTTTTCCGTCTCTGGTGATTTTCGGTCATGGCGAGAGGAGCTGAATCTGGATCAGCTGATGGCACCCGCATTGGAATCGCACCCACGGGTTCTCCTGCCAGAAAAGCGCAGGGAGCAGGCTGAGCACACCATTGTGCAGGAACGAGAGTCAAGGATTCCCTACATCGCCGTCTCGGGGACGTACAACCGCGAAGCCGGGAATGAAGATTTCTTGATGGGATTGCGTATCCCCCTTCCCCTCTGGTACCGGCGACAGGGGGAAATCGAAGCCGCTTTGGGAGCACGGGAGCGCGCCGAAGCGGAACGGCGGTCGGCGCAGAATGAGTTGGTGAACGCCATTACTCAACATGGACAGGAGGTCCGTACGGCCGGTCAACAGATCCAGGTCTTTGAAAAGGGACTGCTGAAACAAGCGGAAGAGGCGCTGAGGATCGCTCGGCTTAGCTTCGCGCAAGGGGCCGCCAGCATCCTGGAAGTGATTGATGCCCAACGCGTGTACCGACAGGTCCTCTTGGAATATGCCCAGGCACGGGCGGACCTCTCAATCGCGCTGGCACGCCTGGAACGGTGGACTGGAGAACCTCAATGAGTCGGCTCAAATATGTGGGCCATCCCCCTCTTTGGGCTCATCCTGGCTTTCGACGAGAAGAGTTTGTTATGGGCAGGAATCTGTGCTTCGTCGCTCTTTGTCTGCTGATTCTATCTCTAGCCAGTTGCAAAGAGCGCCCGGTCGAGCCGCAATCCTCGGCGGCTGGCAAAGAAGAATCGACTCAGCCCAATACGCAGACCCCGGAACCGGGAACGCCCAGACGTGGAGTTGAAGAAAGCGAGCAACGACCTCAACTCACGGTCCCATCCCAAGCGCTTGAGGGAAAGACGTTCCAGACGGCTCTAGTTGAACGCCGAGCCTTCCGTGATGAACTTCAAGCCACTGCGACGATTAAACCGGATGAATATCGGCTGGTTCATGTCAGCCCGCGTATTGAAGGCCGAGCACTCGACATCCAGGTGCAACTGGGCGATCAGGTCAAGCCGGGGCAACCCTTGGCGCTGCTCGACAGTATCGAGTTAGGACAGAAGAAGGCAGCATTTCTCCAAGCGATGACCAATCGCGACGTGGACCGGCGCAATTTCGAGCGAGAAAAAGGCTTATTTGAACAACGGATCTCTTCTGAGAAGGAGTACTTGGCGGTCAAGGGTGCCTACGAAAAGAGTCTGGCGGCCTATCGTGCCGCCTATGAAGCGCTTCGTCTCATTGGGCTCTCCGAGGAGGAAATTAAAAAGATCAACTGGAGTGAGAAGGGTAAGCCACTATCCTCCTTCCCGCTCCTGGCACCTCAAGCCGGGACAGTGATCGAGCGGCCCTTTACGCGCGGGGAATTGATCACGCCGAAGGATAATGCCTTCACCATTGCGGACCTGTCCACCGTCTGGATCCTCCTCGATATCTATGAACAGCATCTCGCGGCTGTCACGGTCGGCAATGAGGTTGAGATCAAGGTCGACGCGTATCCGCGAGAGACCTTTCGCGGCAAGATTGTCTATCTGAGTTATGTCCTGAAACCTGAAACTCGCACCGTTGACGCTCGTGTCGAGATCCCAAATCCTGGCTTACGGCTCCGCCCTGGCATGTTTGCCCGAGCCATTCTCACGCTTCCCAACATCGATGACGGCCAGAAAGTCGTCACCGTCCCGCAGGATGCCATTCAACAGGTCGATGAAAAGCCCGTGGCGTTTGTTGAGGAGCGCCCGGGAACTTACAGCGTGCGGGAACTCGTGATCGGGAGACGGTCCGGTACGGACGTTGAAGTGCGTTCCGGGTTGGCCGAAGGCGAGCGGGTGGTGACTCAAGGGTCGTTCTATCTCAAATCGATTCTCTTGAAGGAGCGGATTGCGGGAGGCTAGGACTGATCGTCGTCAGAGGAGCTGGGCATGCTGAACGCGCTCTTTGAATTTTCGTTGCGGAACCGATTTCTGGTGGTGGTCTTTGCCGGGGTGATCATCGCTGCCGGCGTCTATGCGATGCAAAGGTTGCCGATCGATGCTGTGCCGGACGTGACGCCGAACCAAGTGCAGATTCTCACCAACTCGCCTGGCTTGGGTCCCGTGGAGGTCGAGAAATTCATCACCTTTCCAGTCGAAACCGCCATGTCCGGTTTGCCGGGCATTAAATTGATCCGCTCGGTGTCCCGTTTTGGGCTCTCCGCCGTGACCGTGTACTTTGAGGAAGGCATGGACATCTATTTCTGCCGCCGACTGGTGATGGAGCGGCTGCCGCGGGCCCAGCAAGCGATTCCTCCGGGATTCGGCCATCCGGAGATGGGACCCATTTCAACCGGCTTAGGCGAGATCTTCCAGTTCGAGGTGAGGGGCCAGGGCTACTCCCTCATGCAGCTGCGCACCATCTTGGATTGGGACATCGCCTTCAAGTTGCGTTCAGTCCCTGGCGTGGTTGAGGTCAACAGCTATGGGGGAGAGCTGCAAACGTACGAAGTGGTGCTCGATCCCGCGAAACTGGTCGCTTACAACATTCCGATTGGCCGCGTGTTTCAGGCCCTCGAACGCAATAACAGCAATACAGGCGGCGGGTACATCGTGCACGCGCAAGAGCAGTACCTCGTCCGTGGCGAGGGATTGGTGCAGACCCTGGAGGACCTGAACAACATTGTGGTGAGCACGGGGCACGACGGAACCCCGATCTATATTCGCAACATTGCCGAGACCCGCTTTGAGCCGATGGTGCGTCAGGGAGCGGTCACGCGTGACGAGCGCGGCGAAGTCGTGACCGGGGTTGTATTAATGCTCATCGGGGAAAATTCGCGCGTTGTGGTGAACCGGATCAAGGCGAAGCTCGAGGAGATCCGGCCGTCCCTGCCGCCGGGCGTGACGGTGGATCCGTACTATGACCGAAGCGACCTGGTGCGCGACACGATCAAGACCGTGATCACCAATTTGAGCGAGGGCGCGTTGCTCGTCATCGCCGTGCTGTTTCTTCTGCTCGGCAATCTTCGCGCCGGGCTCATCGTGGCGTCCGTGATCCCGCTCTCGATGTTGGTCGCGCTCACCGGCATGCTGGCCGCCGGCATTTCCGGCAACCTCATGAGCCTCGGGGCCATCGATTTCGGCCTCATCGTCGATGGCGCCGTCGTCATGGTTGAAAATATCATGCGACATCTGGCGGAGCGCCGAAAGGACGTGGGACGCCGGCCGACCCCCGAGGAGTTTCGGCCACTCATCCTGCAATCCGGCCGTGAAGTGCTCCGTCCAATTTTCTTTGCCGTCGGCATTATCATTATCGTCTATCTCCCGATTCTGACCCTGCAAGGCGTCGAGGGGAAAATGTTTCGCCCGATGGCGTTGACCGTCATCTTTGCTCTCGTCGCCGCCCTGATTCTCGCGTTCACGGTCGCCCCCGTCTTCGCCAGCATCTTCCTAGGCCATGGCGTCAGCGCAGAGGAAACGCGCCTTATTCGCTGGGCCAAAAGGATCTACCACCCGGTGCTACTGCGAACGTTCCGGCACCCGATCATCACAGGAGCGGTCGCCGCCGTTCTCTTTGCCGTCAGCTTAGCTGTGGCAGCCTTCTTGGGCGGCGAGTTTATCCCCAAATTGGACGAAGGGGCGGTCGCCGTCCAAGCGTGGCGGTACCCCAGCGTGTCCTTAGAGGAATCCGTGAAGAGTACGACGAGGATCGGGCAGGTGTTGCGCCAATTTCCTGAAGTCGCCACGATCGTCCCTCGAACCGGCCGCCCGGAGATTGCCACGGACTATGTCGGCGTGGAAGTCAGCGACATCTATATCATCTTGAAGCCCAGGTCGGAATGGAAGACGGCGCACACGAAAGACGACCTGATTGAGGCCTTCGACCGAGCGTTAAGGGCGGCAGTGCCCGGCACCGTCTTCAGTTATTCGCAGCCCATTGAGTTGCGGGTGCAGGAAATGATTGCGGGAGTACGCTCCGACATCGCCATCACGATTTTCGGCGAGGATATGGACGTGCTCAAACGGCTGGGCGATCAGGTCGCGCAAGTCGTCTCCCGAGTTCCAGGAGCCGCAGACACCAAGGCAGAGCAAGTCGCCGGCATGCCGTATCTTCGGGTGATCGTGAACCGCCAGGCCATCGCTCGCTATGGCATCAATGCAACGGACGTTTTGGAGACGGTTGAAGCCGTGGGGGGACGGGTCGCCGGGCAAGTCGTCAAAGGCAACCAACGCTTTTTCATTCAAGTGCGCTTCAGGCCCGAAGACCGGACCAACTTTGACCGGATCAAGGAAATCCGGGTCGCCGATTCCGCCGGCCGGCAAATCCCCCTCAATCAACTGGCCGACATTCGAATCGAGACGGGTTTGGCGCAGATCAGCCGGGAAAACATTCATCGGCGCCTCGCTGTCGAGACCAATGTCCGAGGTCGGGATTTGGCGAGCTTCGTGGCCGACGCCCAGCGCGCGGTCGCGGCCCAGGTCCCCTTACCAAAAGGCTATTGGATCGAGTGGGGTGGACAGTTTGAGCAATTACAGGAGGCGTCCACCCGACTCTCAATTGTTGTGCCGATCGCGTTGTTTCTGATCTTCGTGCTCCTCTATTCCACCTTTAATGCGGCCCGCCCGGCCATCCTGATTTTTCTGAACGTGCCCTTGGCAGCCACGGGCGGAATCTTTGCCTTAGCCGTTCGCGGCATGCCGTTTTCCATTTCAGCCGGGGTCGGCTTTATCGCGCTCTTCGGGGTCGCCGTACTGAATGGGGTCGTTCTGATGTCCTACGTTCTCGATCTGCAAAAGAAGGGGCTCTCGCGAGAAGAGGCAGCCACTCAGGGTGCCTTGATCCGGCTGCGCCCCGTGCTCATGACCGCGTTGGTGGCCAGCCTCGGGTTTGTTCCTATGGCCCTGTCCACTTCGGCAGGTGCGGAGGTACAGCGGCCACTCGCGACCGTCGTCATCGGTGGACTGGTGACGTCTACCGCCCTGACCCTTCTGGTGCTGCCAACGCTGTATGTCTGTGAAGAGCGCTTCCAAGAAGCCTGGCTTCAGCGAAAGAAGAAGGGGGAGGAAGTCCCCGAGGCATCCATACAAAAAGCATAGGATCGGGTTGGGGAACCGCTAAAAACCAGGAAGGAGCTCGCGGGTCTTCATGACTAAAGCCGACGTGATTCTACTCGACGGTCTCAGAGGTCTTCATCTTATCGCTGTCTGCCTGGAGATGGCCACATGAAGCCCAACAGCGCTGCTCTGCCGAGACTGGTCCTTGCCGGCATGCTCGGCATTGTCCCTCTGCTGGGGTTCACTGGCTGCATGGAGATGATCACCCCGCAACCGTTCAGTGCCGAGCAGAGGGTGATCGGCAAATCCGAGCAGCAACTCGTGGCCTGCGCCGGGCCGCCCCGGACCGCGTCGTCACATGACGGGGTGAGAATCCTGACCTATCACAGGGAAAGCGGACTCTTGGAAGGCTCATCTCCCGGCTCCAAAAGCAGCCGCCCCGAAGGGGCGCGGCATGGATGCACCGCCATCGTGACGCTGCAGAATGATCGGGTCACAGAGGTGCAGTACCACATGACGCCGGAATCAACGGCCACGCATGAGCATTGTGAAGAGATCTTTCAGCGCTGTGGGCCGTAGGCCCATGGTGTCTTCACGGGGATGGGCGGTGCAAGGGGAAGAAGCGATGACAGCCGTTAGTGAGCGATGAGGGGCGTGGCCTCCGAAGGCACTAATAGCGTGCGCGGAACGCCATGCCTGCTGGCTGCGCTCACCTTGCTTCTTTCCTGTCTGACCGGAGGATGTGCTGGGTGGTGGGCGCGAACCCTGCCGCCGCCGGACCCTCCGCTGAAGATCGTGGTGGCGCAGGTGACGCTGGACGCACCGATCACCAAGAGCACGCAGATGCACACGTTCGAGGAAACACCGCCGGAAGAACTCGAACCGGTCATCCGGGCGCAGCTCATCGAGGAGGTCGAACTCAGAGCGCAGCGCCTGTTGACGGACCAGTTGGCCGCGCAACCGGGATTCCGGGTCGTGCCATTCGGCGAGACCAGGCGTCTGGTCGGCAATCTCGGCGTTCGGCGGGAACGGCTCAGCGACGCGCAACTCCGTGCCCTTGCCGACGAGAGCGGGGCCAACCTCGTTGTTACGGGACGCATTCCGGATTACGGCGCCGTGCGCTGGCAGTACTGGGTGGGAGGTTGGGCGATGACGGCCACTGCTCATCTCATGATCGTCGGGTTCGCCTCAGGCTGGAACCCGGCCGTCGTGGGCGGCTTCATGGCGCTCGATCTGTCCACGGATCTGCCCTTTTGGTGGGGCGGGGCGTATGCCTTCGGCTGGGGACTTCGGCCCGTTCGGGTCCAAGTCGAGGCCGTGCAGACAGGGCCCTGTGGCGGACCGCTTTGGAAGACACAGACCGTCATGGTCCTGATTCCCGGGAAGACGCTCGCCGTGTTTCCTCCTGAAGAGCGACGGCGGAAAGAGGTCCAGCTTGGGGTCAATCTGGAGCGCGCCATTCGAGACATTGCGGATGCAGCGGGCCAGTCGCTCAGACTGAAGCCATGTGGGCCAGAACCGGAATCCGGAGACACACAGCGATGAGCAGGTAGTGGAAAGCTAAAGGAGACCGCCATGCACGAACCAATGATGGGGCTTTGGGGCTGGGTCGGTTATGCTGCGATGGTTCTGTTCTTGTCGGCGGGGGCGATCGCGGTGATGTTGTGGGTCAAGTCCTGGTTGGAAAGGGGACTAGGGTCAGCCTCTCGCGAGCCGGAATCGGCCTTGGAGATATTGAAAAAGCGCTACGCCCGTGGGGAGATCAGCAAGGAAGAGTTCGACGAGAAGCGGAAGGATCTTCTGTAGAGACGTCGGATCGCGCAGATCGGATCGTTGGAAGGCGCCCGGATTGCTGTGGTCTAGCGAGTCTCGACAGGAAGAACCCCTGGAGCTTGACCGGTCGTCTGGGCGATCAATGAGGGGACAACATGTGTGAGAGCAGGATGAGATCCGTGTCGCCGGAAGGAAGGGATCACCGAGACGGCTTTGATGGGCCTTGGTGGCGCTACCCCGTGCTTCGCAACGCGCTCATGGCCGGCGCGCTGGCTGGTGCCGGATTCGTCCTCGCCCATCTGGGGCTGATCTCCTCGCAAGCCGAAGGCGTGTTTTACCTCCTGGCGATCCCCTTGGGCGGGTATCACTGGGGTCGCGAGGCTGTGGAGGCACTGGTTCGCGAACGGGTCGTCGGGATCGACTTGTTGATGCTCGCGGCGACGGTGGGATCCGGCATCTTAGGCCTCTGGGATGAAGCGGCCTTTCTCGTCTTTCTCTACGGGTCCGCCGAAGGCTTGGAGGAGTACACGTATGCCAGGACGCGGTCCGCGATCCGGGCCTTGCTCGATCTCGCGCCCAAGGAAGCTCACGTCCTGCGGAATGGAGAGGAACTGACCATACCAGCTGAACGCCTCCAGGTGGGCGATCATTTCCTGATTCGCCCTGGGGAGACGCTTCCCACCGACGGGATCATCCAATCAGGAAGCTCGAGCCTCGATGAATCTCCGATTACGGGAGAATCCATTCCCGTGGACAAGGGGCCAGGGATGAGGGTCTTCGCTGGCTCGCTCAACCGTCACGGCCTCCTAGAAGTCGAAGCGACGGCCTCGTTTCAGGACAATACTCTGGCGAAGATCATTCATCTGGTTGAAGAAGCGCAGGAACGAAAAGGCGCGGCCCAGCAATGGATCGAGCGGTTCGGTCGCCGATACAGCCCGCTGGTCCTGCTCGCGTCCCTGGGGTTTCTTCTTGTGCCAGGACTCCTGGGATTGCCAGTAGCCGACTGGGCGATGC
>DATLZR010000044.1 GCA_035573895.1 Blastocatellia bacterium
CAAGATCATTCCCGGCGGCACCCAGGAGCTTCGCCCCCGCCGCATCCCACTCTCTACTTGCACGAAAGACGGTCGCGCAGGAAACTGGAATGTTACTTTTCCCCGTCTTCTTTGTCAATTGGCTATAGGCCCATGCCGTTGACACTTCCACTTCCGGGACGACGACGAGCACGTGGGAAGCATCCACATCGGGGAGGGGATAGACTTCCTCTCCTCGACCCACGCCCAGAGCTGTTCCCCCGTAGAAGAAAAACGGCACATCCGACCCGATGCGCGCTCCCAGCTCCAGCAACTCGCCCTCGGTCACCGACAGCCCCCACAATCGCGTCAGAGCCAGAAACGTGACGGCGGCATTGCTGCTTCCACCTCCCAACCCCGCAGCCACGGGAATGCGCTTCTGGATCCGAATTCTCACCCCCCGGCGCGTGCCGGTGGCTTCGCGCAGAAGCACTGCCGCACGATGGACCAGATTTCGCTCATCCGTCGGAACCGAAGGATGATCGCACTCGACCGCGATGGTGGATTCCACCGGCGTGAACTCCAGCCGATCGGTCAGATCAATCGTTTGCAACACGGTGCGAATCTCTCGATAACCGTCGGGTCGAGGCCCAATCACTTCCAGCATCCAGTTGATCTTGGCGTAGGAGGGCAGGATCATCAGGGATCGAGGAAAATCTGAGTGAAGTAATACGCTCCGCGAGCCGATTGAGCGACTCCGATTCCCGTCTCCCGAAATCGGGGATCGAGGATATTCTGCCGGTGGTTCGGGCTCATCATCCAGCCGTGAATGACCACGAGCGAGGGGACGACTTCCTCATAACAGAGGGCGAGGTTCTCGGCCGCCCGCTTCCAGCGGGAAAATCCCGCACGAATGAGCCGCACTTCCAGTGACTCGCCCCGAGAGCTGATATGCGCCAGCCTATCGCGCTCGGCCATATCCCGGCTCTGTTGCTGGGCCAGGCTCCACAAAACCGGGTGCACCCGGAGCGGCGGCAGCCCGCGAATGATCCGCTCGGTATTGACATTGTCCAGCGTCCACCAGGCCACTTTCTCGCAGTAGAAGGGATCGGTCCAGCATGTGGTCGAGGACGCGCCTCCCGCGGAGCGCACGACCGCGGGCGCTCCGGACGGCGGGCTCACGGCCACAACCCCCAGGGCGATTGCCATGGCGAGCCTCACTCCCGTCATCGCCGCCGATGTGAGTCGTTACTTCCGACTCTTCTCCTCCCTCAGTTTCTGGAGTTTCTCCTCGATGCGCTTTTTCTCGCGGGACTCGCGGGCGAGCTTGTAGGCTCGCTCAAACAACTGCTCGGCTTTTTCCACCTTCCCCTTGCGGAGATAAAGATCACCGAGATGCTCATGGATGGTGGCATCGCGCGGCTGATAGATCAACGCCTGCTGCAGGTAATGCTCGGCTTCATCCAACTGCCCCAATTGAAAGTAAACCCAACCGAGACTATCGAGGTAAGCTCCGTTGGTCGGATCAATAGTGACGGCGCGGCGGATCAACTCCAGAGCCTCCTGCAATCGTTCACCGCGCTCGGCGAGATAGTAGCCGAGGTTATTGAGAGCAACGGCATTGTCGGGATCGCGATCGAGCAGCATGCGCAGAGTCGCTTCCGCTTCGGCAAAGCGATTCAACCGCTCCTGGGTGAGGCTCAGTTGGATGAGCAGCATATTGTTTCGGGGATCGCGGCGGAGGGCTTCCTGGATGGCGGCTTCGGCTTCTTTGTAGCGCTCGGCTTCGGAGAGGACCTGCGCTTTGGTGGAGAGAACTTCGATGTCCTCGGGGGAACCGGTCAGCAGACTGTCGAGCAAAGCCACCGCTTCATCGAGCCGACCCAGGCCACCGAGCGCCTGCGCCTGGAGCAGCTTGAACATCCGCTCCTGCGGATAGCGGCGCGCCGCCTGCTCCGCGTGTACGAGCATCTCGCGGTAGTTTTGCTCCTCCCGCAACGTATCAATGGCCAGCAGATCGGGCCGCGTGCTCGTGGGGCCGAGAATCTGGCGCATCCGCTCGAAGGTCTTGAACGCCTCCTCCCGACGACCGGCCTGACGATAAGCGAGTGCCAGACTCGTCAACACCTGTTCCACGGCGCGGCGAAACCGATCCGAGACCGATCCATCGGGATTGAGCAGGGCCTTGAGCATCCCCTCATAGGTGGCTACAGCATCATCCACCTGGCCCACTTCCTCATAGGTTTGCGCCAGGGTGAATTGCAGTTCGAGACTCTCGCTCGTCTCCAGCCCCCGAAGCGCAGTGCGCAACGTTTCGATCGCTTCGTTTCGCCGCCCGGCCCGACGATAGGCCTGGGCCGTCAGTCGCAACGCCTCTATATTACGGGGTTGATCGGCGAGAATCTTGCGCAGAATCTCGACCGCGTCGTCATATTTCCCGGCGAAGATGAGGGCCTCGGCGAAGTTGATGCGCAGCTCGCTATTGCTCGGATCGCGATCAAGGGCCTCACGATAGGTGCGCAGGGCTTCGGTCGTGTGCCCCTGATAGAGCAACGATTTGGCCAGCACCAGGGCATAATCCGAATCGGGACGAATCGTCAAAGCCCGCGCTGCATTCTCGGCGGCCCGACGGTAATCCCGCTTGTCAAAATAGATGAGGGCCAGACGATAGAATGCCTGATCCGCCGTCGGATCCCCGCTGGTCCATCGCTCCAGGGCTTCCTTTAACTTTTCCTCCTCTCCGAGCAGCGCGTACATCTGCGCCAGCGATTGCCAGGCTTCCAGGTCCAGCTCATCGTCCTCGACGACCTGGCGGAATTCCTCGACGGCCTTGCGCGCTTTCTCCCGATCATTGGCGCTCAGCGCCTCTTCTCGATAGATCAAGCCGAGCAGCCGATGGGCGTCGGCATTGCGAGGGTCGAGCGCGAGCGCCTGTTCCGCCTCACGTCGGGCATCGGCGGTATTGCGCAACCGATAATAGAGTTCGGCCAGCGCTACGTGAGGCTGAGGAGCCTGCGGATCCAGCTCGATCACCTTGCGGAACGTCTCCTCCGCTCGATTGAAATCGCCTTGCATGGCATAGCGCATCGCCTGCGCGTAGGTCAGCAGCGCCGTCGCACGTCGTCTGGTTTTCTCATCAAGGGGTGGTCGGCCGCCCTGATCGGTCGTCTCGGGCGGAGTCTTCTGCGTCACCGCGCGGGAGGAAATCTCCCGGTCAACCGGCATCCCCATGAGAATCAGCAGGCACGCGAAGCCCAAACGGATGCCCCTTCGAAGCGGGCTCGCGCTTGCCCGCTCACGCTCGGTCTGACGCACCACCCCGCGCATGGATTCGAGAGTATCGTGATGTCCCTTCACTCGGTCACTCCTGTTGCCGTTTGATAGGCTTCCACCAGATCAAACCACTTCGAGCGGCGAGGAAAATTGTAGAGGATCAACAACGCCCCCACTCCCCCCAGTCGCATCATATCCTCCATCATCCGGGAGAGCAAACTCATGACGAGCCCGACGATGGCCACCACTTCGCCGAGCACTGCCAGGAGGATCGTCATGGTGGAGAGATGATCAACCAGTCCGCGCACACCCCGCGTCATCACCACGCGAGCCAACCGATCACTGCCCAGCATTGCCCGCCGGAAAAGGATCAGGCCGATGCTGTAGACGAACGCGAAGCCATACGCCATGCGCCGCAGCTTCTGATACGCCAGGGCCGATTCGATGCTCACGCCTCCCATCTGACCAACAAGAAATGCGACCAGGAAGTAAACGACGACCGAAGCGAGCAGAGCGAAGACGACAACGAGCGTCATCTGGTGTCGGCGCATGATGTATTCGGTCAGCTCGGTCATGGTTCGCTCGCTCCTTTGCGCGGCTGCGCTCCCACCATCTGCCCGTTCTCGATGACGATCTCATCGCCGGTCGCCGGTTTTCCGTCAGGCCCCAGGGATTCGAGGCGATAACCGCGGGTTCGGACGGAGTAAACGTAGCTCCGGTGCCAGTAATCTTCGCGGATGACGCGGGGCAGATAGGCGGGCGTCAGATGATCAATGAGTCCGACGAAATCCGTCGCTGGAGGAAGAACGCCTCGTTCGCTGCGATAGGCCTCGATGGCACGGGCAATGGTACGAAGATCTTCGGCGGTGCGACGCGCTTTCTCCGCCTGCACGGCGGTCGTCCACAGCTCCACGTTCTCCCACTGTCGGTCCCCGATGCGCACGTCGGTGATCTCCCATCTTCCCTCCCGCCGGGTGAATTTGAAGGCCGTCAGGACGAAAGCTTCTACGATGGCGTCGCGCCCGAAAAAGGTCTCAATCCGGCGAATCTGAACGTTTTCTACGGGCAGATTGGCTCCGCCCAGCGTGGCGATAAGCCGACGCGCATGGCCCGGAGACAATTTCTCCTCGGCCAGCACACCGCAGAAAAATGCGGCGACCACCACGAGCAAATACGCAATCCGCTTCGCCTTCTCGCCCGCTCGTTTTATCACACCGCAATAGTAACAAACCGTTCAGGGGTTTGGCCAGCAGGCTGTGAGGGTGGGGTGCGGTGAGTGAGAATGTGCCGTCCTCCACCCGTCGCACCCCGCCAGCCGTGGGATCGCCGCTTCACGCCCGGTCATATCTTCCGGTGCCACTCCAGCGGCCATAGATCCAGGTAAGCTCGCCCAGCCGATCTCGCACCGCCTCCGTCAGCGCTGAGGGAAGAAACCGCCAGCGCCAGTTCCCGCTCGGACAGGCCGGGCGATTCATCCGCGCTTCACTGCCCAGGCCCAGAATATCCTGTAGAGGAATGATGGCCAGATCCGCCACCGACGCAAGAGCAGCCCGAATGAACGCCCAGTGAATCTCTCGACCGTCGGTGCCGAGGTAGCGGGCAGCGAACTCCCGCGATTGTTGCTCGGCTTCCCTCGAGCGCGTGCCCTGATCCAGGTTCCTCCACCAGCCCACGATCGTGTCGTTATCGTGTGTGCCGGTATAAACGCACAGATTCCGCTGATGATTGTGAGGCAAAAAGGGATGATGCGGATCACCGTCGAAGGCAAATTGCAGGACGGCCATTCCGGGAAAACCACAGGCTTCCCTCAACTGTTCCACTTCCGGCGTAATTATTCCGAGATTCTCGGCCACAAAGGGGAGCACGCCGAGTTCATTTCGCAACGCCTCAAACAAAGCGGCTCCCGGCCCCTTCACCCATCGCCCCCGAATGGCCGTCTCCTCACCTGCGGGAACTTCCCAGAAGGCCTCAAATCCACGAAAATGATCGAGCCGGACAATATCCACAAGCTGAAGCATCACCCGCACGCGCTCGATCCACCAGCGGTATCCGGTCTCGGCCAGGGCCTCCCACCGGTAGAGCGGATGACCCCACAACTGTCCCGTCGGGCTGAAATAATCAGGCGGGACACCGGCCACCACCACCGGCCGACCTTCTTCATCGAGCTGGAACCAGTCGCGATGAGCCCAGACATCAGCGCTATCGTAGGCGACAAATAAAGGCAAATCGCCCATCAACCGTATCCCGCGCGCGTGACAATACCGTCGGAGTTCTGCCCACTGCCGGAAAAAAAGATACTGGTAGTAGCGGTGTCGCGTGATCTCTTCTGCCGCCCGTCGCTGCCACCTGCTCACGGCTTCTGCCTGCCGGAGCGCAATTGCCCGCTCCCACCGATTCCAGGAAGCGCCACCATGCGCCTGCTTGACGGCCATAAATAGAGCAAAATCGTCGAGCCAATCGGCCTGTTGCTCGCAAAAGGCATGAAACTTGTCCTTTTCGGTCGCTGATGCCGAGGCCTGGAACCGCTCGTAGGAGCGCCGCAACAACTCGCCCTTGACCTCAATGACCCGACCATAGTCAACGGTGCCTTCCGGGAACACCGATGCCGCCTCGACCTCGGAGCGTTCAAGAGTGCCATCCTCCACCAGTCGGTCCAGGCTGATGAGCAACGGATTTCCGGCAAAAGCTGAGAGTGTTTGATAGGGCGAATCACCGTAGCCCGTCGGACCGAGAGGCAACACCTCCCAAATGCCCTGCCCGCTCGAGGCCAGAAAATCGGCAAACCGATAGGCCGACGGGCCGAGATCTCCTATGCCACACCCGCCCGGCAGCGACGTAACGTGCAGCAGAATTCCACTCGTTCGAGCAAATCTCATCCGGCGCGTTTCTCCCTTTACCAGGCGTCTGCTTTCTCGTCTGCACCAGCTCGGTAAGTCTGTCTCCAATTGCAGCCATCGTCAACATACAAGCCCCGTCGTCGAAAAGAGCCGGAGAGGGCACACATTCGCGCCGAGTTCTAAAGACATCGTCGAAATTGCCCGGGAAAGGCGCCGAATGAGGGGAAGGTCTCTCTGCCCCTGGACAAATCATCAGCGGGGGGCTTTTGATCTGCGGGCGATTCTATTCTGGAGCGATTGCCCTGAACGGTTAGCGAGATTTTGGAAAGAACGGAGGGCTTCCATTTTTTCGGATGTGATTTCCGAAAAAATGGAAAAAGGGTGGTCAAGCTATTCAGCTAACTGACTGTGTTTCTATTGCTTGAGCTTTAGACCTCTCGCGGCACATTAATTGCTACCCCTTTGGTGCCCCTGTTTGACAGAGGCGGATCAGATTTCCCCCTTCCGGGGGTATTTCACAAACTGAGGAGGTAACGATGAAGAGACATCATGGAAGGTACCTGGGAATCCTCGCAGGGCTTCTCCTGGTGAGCTGGTTCTCGGTTGTATCGGCTCAGGTACGTCCTGTGGGACAGATCGTTGGTGTCGTTCAAGACCCGACGGGAGCTGTTGTCCCCGGGGCCGAGGTGAAGCTCGAAGATGAGGCAACTGGCGATACCCAAATCAGGAAAACGGGTCCCGACGGAGGTTTTGTCTTTCTGAACCTCAACGTTGGGACCTACAAGGTGACGGTGACAATGTCGGGTTTTCGGACCGCCGTCTATTCGGGAATCAAAGTGGATGCCGCGCGTACGACCAACGTGACCGTCACGCTCCAAATCGGCGAGATCGCTGAAGCCGTCGAAGTGATTGGCGGACTTGAGGTGCTGGAGCGAACGACAACAACCATCGAGACGACCGTCCGAGGCGATATTGTCCGGCGACTGCCGTTGAACAATCGCGATACACTGGATTTCACGCTGTTGATGCCCGGAGCCCAGCAGGGCGGAACGGCCCGTCAGAGCACGTTCCTCGGCCTGCCCAAAGGGGCCATCAATATCACGATGGACGGCGTCAACATTCAGGATAATCTGCTCAAGAGCGCTTTTGGCGGTGGCATGTTCACCATCATCCGGCCGCGCTTGGATGCCGTCGAAGAGGTGACGGTTAAGACGGCAGGCGTGGGCGCGGAGGCAGCGGGAGAAGGAGCGGTCCAGATTCAGTTCGTCACCCGTCGAGGGACGAACACCTTCCGCGGGACGCTCTTCTGGGACCACCGCAATGACGCGCTCAATGCCAACACGTGGTTCAACAACGTCCTCGGACTGCGGCGGCCCAGGAACCTGCTCAATGTCTTCGGTGGCAATGTGGGCGGCCCGGTCTGGAAGGACAGGATCTTCTTCTTCTTCAACTACGAAGAGTTCAGATTGCCGGAGTCGCGTCCGCGAGAGAACCTGATCCTCACGACGGAAGCGGCCCAGGGCATCTTCCGGTATCGAGGAACCGATGGCACCGTGCGCACGGTGAATCTCCTGGAGGTGGCGAGGGCAGCCGGGTTCCCGGGCACAATTGATCCCACCATTGGAGACATGCTGCAGCAGATCAACGCGGCGCGATCGCGGGGAGCGATCAGCCCGTTCGACCTCTTCCGCGAGCGGTATCGGTTTGAAGCTCCCAGCATGCAGGTGCGACGCTTCCCCACGTTGCGCATGGACTATCACATCACGGACAAGCTGCGGTGGCATGGGGTGTGGCACTATAACTACTTCTCCTCGTTACCGGACACGTTGAATTCGATGGATCCCACATTCCCTGGCCTGGGGAAGCCGGCCGGCCAGTATTCCAATCGCTTTTCCGTGACAACGGCCCTTCAGTACACGATCACGTCGAACACGAACTATGAATTTCGCTTTGGAGTTCAGGGAGCGCCTGTGCAGTTCTTCCCCGAATCGGGACCGGAGATCTATCCGGCGGGCGTGCGCATCCTCTGGCCGCTTGGCTTGCAGAGTCTGCACGCGCGTCCGGGAGCCGCGGGAACCTCACTCGCACTTCCGTCGAGTCGAAACACCCCGGTCTACAATCTGCAGAACACCCTGGGTCTTGTGCGCGGAAAGCACTCGTGGGTTTTCGGTGGAACATTCACGCGCGTGGGCTTTATTGACAATTCCTTTGGTGGGGCAGGTATTCCCACGGTCTCCTTTGGTGTGGTGAGTGGAGATCCCGTCGCCTCGGTGATTCAGGCGGGATTGCCCAACATCAGCACGACGGATCTCGGGAATGCGCTGGCGCTCTATGCGCTGCTGACGGGCCGGATCTCCGGCGTCTCCGGGAGTCGCAACGTGGATGAGAGGACGAAGCGGTACGTTCATCTTGCTCCACTGGTGCAGCGGGCGCGGCAGGACGAATTCGGCCTCTACTTCATGGATTCCTGGCGCGTGACGCCGGCGCTGACGCTCAACTACGGCTTGCGCTGGGAGTTCCAGGGGGCAGCCGAGAACACCAATGACATCTACACGAGCCCGCGGGCGGAAGATCTCTGGGGCATCTCCGGCGTCGGCAACCTGTTCAAGCCGGGTCTCTTCCGTGGGATCGCCGATCCGCAAATCGAGCAGCGCTCGCGCAAGGTCTATAACCGCGACTTCATCAATCCGGCGCCGAGCTTTGGACTGGCCTGGAATCCGCGATTTGAGAACCCCTTCTTCCGCTTCCTGTTCGGAGACGAGCGCAAGTCGGTCTTTCGAGGAAGCTATTCCATCGCGTACACGCGCGAAGGGCTCAGCCACTTCACTCAATTCGCTGGCGGCAACCCGGGTCTGACGCAGTCCATCTCGCTGACGGCGGGCGTAGACTTTCCAATCGGCGGGCTGCTCCTGCGGGATCGGTTGCCGGCATTCAGCGAAGATCCGCCGAGCTTCAGCTTCCCCACACCGCTTTCGCGCTTCACCTTCATCGGAGGCAATTTCTTCGCCTTCGATCCCAACATCCGGACGCCGTATGTCCAGTCGTGGTCCTTCGGCTGGCAGCGCGAGCTGACGCGCGACATGGCGATTGAAATCCGCTATGTCGGCAATCGCGGGACGAAGCTCTGGCGCGGGTTCAACCTGAATGAGGTGAACATCTTCGAGAACGGGTTCCTGCAGGAGTTCCTCAATGCCCAGCGGAATCTGGCCATCAGCCGGGCCCAGGGACGCGGCAATCGCTTCGACAACCAGGGATTGCCGGGCCAGGTTCCCCTGCCGATCTTTGAGGCGGCCTTTGGCGCCCGTGGCCGTCAAGGGGCACTCCCGTTGGCCTCCGGGTTTGGAAGCGCTTCTTTCGTCGCCCTGCTGGATCAGGGTCAAGCGGGAGCCCTGGCCAATGCCCTGGCCTCTTCGGCAACATTCCTCTGCCGGGCGGTCGGAAGCGCCCTCCCGCGTTGTGCAGCTCTTGGCTTCGATGCACCGGGGGTCTTGCCGGTCAACTTCTTCCAGGCCAATCCCTATGCGGCCAACCGTGGCGTATGGCTGTTGACGAACGCCTCCTTCTCCACCTACAACGGGCTGCAGCTCATTTTCCGACGGCGCCTAGCGCAAGGGTGGCAGATGACGGCTCACTATACCTTCTCCAAGGCCCTCACGGACCTCTACGCCGATTCCGCTGTTTCGAGCATCTCCTTCAGCACGCTGCGCAATCGGCGGATGGACAAAGGGCTTTCACCCTGGGACCTCACCCACGTCTTCGTGAGCGACTTCCAGTACGAGCTGCCCTTCGGTCCCGGTCGGCGCTGGTCGTCCAGCTCGGGCGCCCTCAACCGGCTCATCGAAGGATGGTTGATCGGTGGAATCGTTCGCGTTCAGTCCGGCCGTATCTTCCGGCTCACGAGCGGGCGAGCCACGGTGAACCAGTTTGACTCCGGCGTCATCCTCAAGGGGATCACGATCAAGGAATTGCAAGAGAAGATCGGCGTTCGGAAGGTTCCCGGCGCTCGTGACATCTTCTTCGTGACTCCGGACCTGATCGGACCCGATGGCCGCTCCAATCGGGCGATCCTGGACGTGCCAACGACGCCCGGTCAGTTCGGCTCGCTCGTTTTCCTGCGTGGTCCTCGATTTGTCAAACCCGATCTCACGCTCCAGAAGCGCACGCGGGTGACCGAGCGGATCAACGTCGAATTCTGGGCCGAGTTCTTCAATGCCTTCAACTACCAGAATTTCCTGATCGGCGGCCCGAATGCGGCGGGCATCACGCATAGCATTGACTCGACGGCCTTCGGGCGCACGACCGAGTTCTTCAACGATCTGGGCAATCAGGATCCGGGTCCGCGCATGATCCAGTTCCGCATCCGGGTGAACTTCTAGGCAAGCCGAGGGAGTGCAAGGCACCCCTTGCACTCCGTCTCCGGACAAGGGGAGAGGCTTGAAGCGAGCTTCTCCCCTGCTTTGTGACGAGTTGCGGGGCTTCCACTCGCTTCTGGAACGAGTGGGCCTGGCCTGCCTGAAGAGACTACTCGTCCCCTCGTCTTCTCATTCATGATCCCTACTTCTTTGGGCTTCGGACCTTTTTTGGATGTCGCCGCCTTTCATCGAAAAAGTGCACATCGGGCCGATTCTTTTGGCCCATTCTTTCTGGCAAGCGCACAGGCCGACAGGATGCGGCTTGACTTTGGTTTGTCGTTCGTAATACTATGGCTGCCGCGTGCAAACGGCAGGGCGGCGACGACAGGAGGCGTAAGCGAATGAACCTGAGAACGGGTGTGACGCGGCTTGTTCTTATTCTTCTCCTCATCTCTCGAACTCCTCTACTGGTGGCGCAGGCTGCTTTGGGCGAAGTGATGGTCACGGGCCAGGTGATGGTCAACGATGTCGCGATCACCTCGGGCAGCACGGTGTTCAGCGGGAGTCGGGTGCGAACGCTGGCAGGTTCGCGGGCGATTGTTAATCTGCGTTCGGGAAGCGGACTGCTGGCTGTGGAAGCAGAGGGTGACTTGCGCCTGACCCGCATCGGCCAGGAGGTGGCCGTTGAGCTGACCAAAGGAGACATTATGCTCCGCCTTCAAGCGCCCTCGGTGGTGACTGTCTCAGATTTGACCGTTCGCTCCGCCGGCGGGAACGTCTACCGCGTCGCTGTGGATGGTCAGGGAATCATCGTCAACGCTCTGGACAAGCCGCTCACCATTCGGGTCCAGGGACGGGAAACCCTGTTGCCTTCGGGCCAGACCTATCTGAGCTGGGATGAGCGGGTCCAATCCGGGTCCGGGCAATCCTCTCCTCAACAACCGTCGCCTCAGCCGCAACCTCGACGTCAGCGCCGTGCCATCATCATCCCGGCCCTTATCATTGGCACCGTGGCCATTGCGCTCGGCCTGACGGTAGCGCACGGCGAGAGAACGAAAGTCGTCAGCCCGGTCGCTCCTCGCAGGTAATGCTGGCGATGTCTCCTCTTGTGGCCAGGCGAATTGTCCTGAAGCTGGATCACTCGTGGCAACGGGTGAGTTTTTTTCTCATCGGCTCCGGATTGATCGCTCTCGCGTGTCTGGCCGTATTCCGGGAATTTCACGGGCTGGCCTGGGCGGCTCTCTACAAGGATGTCGAGGGATTACAAAACGCTTTGCGTTACGTTCCCCGTGATCCGCAGGTGCACCAAGAACTGGGAACGATCTATCTGCTGGATCCGGCAGCGTTCGATCCGGCGAAAGCTCTCCATCATCTGAAGCAGGCGGTGGCTCTTTCGCCCTACGATGTTCGGGGATGGATCGGTCTGGGCCGGGCTTACGAGCAGCACGGGGACGATGCGCACGCTGATGCCGCCTATCGCCGGGCGATGGAGCTTGCACCGCATCACGTTCATCCGCACTGGATTTACGCCAATTTTCTCCTGCGCAGCGGTCAGCGCGAGCGCGCTCTGACCGAACTCCGTGCGCTCGCCGGACGGGCGGAATCGCTCGTAGGAAATATCTGTGATCTCCTGTGGAGTGCGACCGGCGGAGATGCCGGAGTTCTCGTGACCCTGGCCTCGACCCTGACGCCGCATGCCCGCGTTGTCGTCAGCCAGTTTCTCCTCACGCACGACCGCGATGCCGAAGGAATCGGTCTGTGGCGCTCGCTGCCCCGGAACGCGCTGAAGATGGAGAGCGGAGAGAGAATCGTCGCCGCCTTTATCCGTCAGCGCCGATGGGACCTCGCACACCAGGTCTGGCGGGAGATGATGAACATCACCGCTGGCGATGCTCCGGAGTCTGAGTTCGCCTTCTGGAACGGAGAGTTTCACCGTCCGGTCACCAACAGCGGTTTCGATTGGCATGTGCAATCAACCGCTGATGTGACAGCGACCATTGATACGACCAGCGGCTTTACCGACGATCGTTCCCTGCGACTGGACTTTCGCCGGCATGAGGGCGTCCGCTACGCCGGGACGCGCCATCTCGCTTTGGTGACCCCATCAACTCCTTACGTCCTGCGCTTCGTCTACAAGACCGAGGGCATGTTGAGAAAAAACGGTCTGGCCGTGGAAGTGGCGGATGCCGACGATCCCGCGCGCTGGCGGGTGCGAACCGAACCGCTGCAGGAGACCGGTCAATGGATCGAGAAACGAATATCGTTCGTCACGCCGCCCGAGGCGCGCGCTGTCGTCGTGACCATCGTGCGTGAACCGATCAGTCGCCTCTATGACTACATCGCCGGACGCATCTGGTTTGACTCTTTCGCCCTTGAATCAGAAAGTCGCTAACCAACGAGATGGAGATGATCAGAGAGGTCCCGGCCGGCACCAGGAGCATCTCCGGCAACGGAGAGCGCATGACTCGGATCCTGGACCGCGTGATCGTTATCGGCCTGCTGGGAGCGATCGTCGTAGCTCCCTGGCTTTTTGGCTCGGTCGAATTTTACGCCCGCCATCTGCTGACGGTCTGGTTGCTCGTTCTGCTCTTGCTCTGGAATGTGAAGGCGATGCGCGAGCGGCAGTGGATTCTTCAGCTCACACCGATTCACGGCGTGCTTGTGGCATTCGTCCTGGTGGCCGTGATGCAATCGCTCCCGCTGGGTCCTCTTTTGTCACGTCCGTCATTCCCTTCGATTCCGGACACCCGGTCGCTGGCGGAAGCGACCTCGCTCTCGCTCGATCCGGCGACGACGCGACGCACGGCCGTCACGCTGGCGACGCTCGTCGGTTATTTTTTCCTAGCCACCCACTTTCTGGCCACGCGGCGACGGTTGCTGGCTACGGTGATCGTCCTCATCCTGCTGGGATTCTCCATCGCTCTCGTGGGGGTGATCCACAAACTGACGTCCAACGGGAAGCTCCTCTGGTTCCGGGATGTGGAGGCCATTGAGATCGCCTTCGGACCGTTCGTCAATCGCAATCACTTCGCCGGATTCATCGAGATGATTCTGCCCTTGCCGCTGGCTTTGATTGTGGCTCAGGGGGTCGCCCGGGATAAGTGGATTCTCTACGGCTTTCTCACCGTTGCCCTGGGAACGGCGCTTGTGCTGTCGGCCTCACGGGGAGCACTCGTCGTGCTGGCAGCTCAATTGGTGGCCCTGCCGGTGCTCTCCCGCTGGATGTCGCAACAGCACGGGCAAAGGGCGGAAGATGCATCCTGCTCCGTCGCACCGAGGGGCCGCCGATTCCCCCGTCCGACAGTACGGGCAGCCGCAGGCGTTGTGATCCTCGTCGCCGGTATCTCGCTCGGCGTCGTTTGGATCGGAGCGGAACCCGTCATCAGCCGGTTCTCGTCGGCCAATCCTGACATGCGTTCTCAAAAGGACGAGGCCATGACCGCCGCAACGGACACGGGCGAATCTCTCAGTCGCCCGACCATCTGGCGGACAACGATGCGCATGATCCGCGATCACCCCTTTCTGGGGGTTGGACTCGGAGCCTATCCGGTCGCCTACACGCGCTATGATGAAGCGACGGGGTTTTATCGAGTCGAACAGGCCCATAACGATTATCTCCAAATCATCGCCGAGGCGGGAGTGATCGGCCTTCTCTTACTCATCGCCTTTATGATCGCCGTCGGTCGAGCGGCGGGGGCGGCGCTCGCTTCCCCGATGGTCGTGGAACGGTCGCTGGCGCTCGGTGCCGCGCTCGGCTGCTGGGGGATTGCCGTTCACAGTCTGTTCGACTTCAATCTTCAGGTGCCGGCCAATGCCCTCCTTTTTCTCCTGCTGGTTGCCATTTTGACGATCCTGGGAAGCGAGAAGTCGCCGGGGGTACTGACGCGATCGGAGAGCCGCTCGATCTGAGCAATCCGGGGAAATTTCGAGGCAGTTTGGACAGCGAGAAGCTGGCGCTCGGTTCGCCTCGAAGTTTCGCTCACTCGCCCAAGGCCACGCCCTCGGAGTCCGCAACACGGGAGCGCGAGTCCGTGAGGTGATCGGGAAGATGCAGGCCCTTCGGAGCGTCGGCACGAAGGTGCGCCTTTGCAGATGACTCAATCCCGTATGACGGTGCTTGATCCTGCCCCGCCCGAGTTGTGGGATCGCGTCTGCAATACCTGCAGCTACGCGACCTTCTTTCATACGCGCACCTGGGCGGAGCTTCTGGTCAAGGCGTTTCCCGAGTGCAAACCGGCCACCCGCGCTTACATCTTCGACAACGGGACCGTGGCCGTGCTGCCGCTTATCGAGCGGCAGGCGGGCCTCAAAGGATTCTTCCGCTCGTATGAATCGGTCGCTCCCGGCGTCTATGGCGGACTCATCGCTGATGGAGATCTCTCGCCCGCGCAGGTCGAGAGCGTCTACCGGAGTTTGCGTGATGGTCGCACGGCGCAGGTGACCGTCATCGGTAATCCCTATGCCCCCTGGACGCTGCCCGAGGCGTTTCGCACGTCGCTATTGTTCACTCAATCTCTCCGGCTCGATGGTGAATTCAAGGATGTCTGGCAGAATTTCTCCCGAGGCAATCGGAGCAACATCAGGAAAGCCCTCCGCAGCAATCTCGCCATTGACATTGCCCAGCGCGAGGAGGATTACTGGGAGTACTACAACGCCTATCAAGAGACGCTTCGTCGGTGGGGGCCTCGTGCTACCAGCCGCTATCCGGCGGAGTTGTTCCTCGCTCTGCGCACCTGCGATCCGGCCCAGGCGCGACTCTGGCTCGTGCGCAAATCGGGCGTGATTATCGGGGGGATCGTGGTCTTCTATCACCAGCGCCACGCCGTCTACTGGCACGGCGCCTTCATCGCCGCCTTCTTTGAATACCGCCCGAGCAATCTCGTTCACGCCGAAGCCATTCGTGATGCCTGCGCCCGGGGCTTCCAGTGGTACGATTTCAATCCGAGCGGCGGTCATGCCGGCGTCGTCCGTTTCAAACAATCGTTTCACCCACAGGTTCTCTATTTTCATGCCGTGACGATTCCCGGCAGCCGCTGGTATCACCTCTACGCGCGCTGGCGCAACCGGTTGCTCGGGACGTGGTCGAGAGCGAAGGCAACTTCGGGTCAGGATGATCCTTCCGCGCCCGATGCGCCATGAAAATCTCACCGCGGATGAACACGCCTGGGCCACAGATCATTTGCACGACCGCACAGCTTCCGGGTCTGCCCCCGAGGGAGCGCGGACGTCCTCATTGTGCGACTCCATTTTTTCTGAGGGATTCTATGACCGTCAGAGGTGTCGTCCTTTTTTGCCGCCGCTTGCTGGCTGAAGCTCGCCGGCTCTATTACGAGGAAATTGTCCTCGATCGCCTTCGGTCGAGCAGCCGCCAGGTGACCATTGATCGCAGCGCGCGAATCATCCGCCCGGACCGACTGACGCTTGGTGAGGGCGTTCTCATCCACGCCCACTCTTTGCTCTACTGTTCGGGCAGCGCGCCGGACGAACGCAGCCACGGACGGATCGTTCTGGGAAATCGTGTGGAACTTGGCTGGGGCTGCATTCTTCACGGAGGCGGGGCACAGATCATCATCCGGGATGATGCCATCATCGGAGCCGGCGCCGTGCTCGTGTCGGAGATGTACAGCTATGCCGATCCCACGCGCCCGGCGCGACAGCAACCCAAGATCATGGGCGATATTGTCATCGAAGAAAACGCCACCATCGGCGCCAACGCCGTCGTGCTTCCCGGAGTGACCGTTGGCCGCAGCGCCATCGTCGGAGCGGGCGCCGTCGTCACCACCGATGTGCCGCCGTTCTCCGTCGCCGTGGGGGTTCCCGCTCGCGTCGTGAAACAACGGCATGCGGACGAACACCTACGTCCGTGATGGCCCTCTCCCTTCGCCGAGATATGTCGCTCGCGGTCCGAACAACGACGGGGATTCTCTGGTCGGGAGGCGCTCAGTTTCTCCGTCAGATCCTGCAGATCGGGATCACGGCCGTTCTGGCGCGATTGCTCGCGCCCGCCGATTTCGGGCTCATCGGCATGGTCGTCGTTGTGACGGGATTTTTGAGCCTCTTCGGGGAGCTGGGACTGGGGCCGGCCCTCATCCAGAAGAAGGACCTGAGCGACGATCATCTCTGGACCGCCGTGACAGTCAGTCTCCTGAGCGGGTCGGCCCTCATGTTGCTGACGATGGCTGCCTCTCCGTTGATCGCCGGATTCTACCATGAGGCTCGCGTGGGTTCCGTCGCCCTGGCGCTGGCCTTCACGTTCCCCCTCACCGGTTTGGGCGTCGTCCCGCTCAATCTCTTACAGCGACGGATGGATTTCCGGAGTCTGGCGCTCATCGAGATCCTCTCGGTTGGCATCGCCGGAGGCGTTGCCGTCACACTGGCCCTTCAGGGAAAGGGGGTCTGGAGTCTGGTCGGACAGACTCTCACGGCGGTATTCACCAGCAGCGTGCTCGGCTGGCTCGTCGTGCGGCAGCGACCGACTCTCTCATTTCATCGCGCAGCCTTTGATGACCTCTTTCATTTCAGCGCACCGCTTGTCGGTTCCAATCTGCTCACCTATTGTGCCCGCAACGTTGACAATCTCCTCATCGGGCGATTCCTCGGCGCGACGGCTCTGGGATATTACGGGCTGGCCTATCGGCTCATGCTCTATCCGGTGCAAAACGTCTCGTGGGTTTTGAGTCGCGTTCTCTTCCCGGCTTTTTCTCACCTCCAGCAGGAGAGGGAGCGCGTCCGCCAGGGATACCTCCGCGCCCTCCGATTCATTTCACTGGTGACGTTTCCACTGATGGCCGGGATGGCCCTGGTCGCGCCGGAACTCGTGCGCGTTCTCTACGGCCCGCAGTGGGATCGCACGGTCGGACTTGTGCGCATTCTCAGCCTCGTGGGGGCGCTCCAGTCCATCGGGACGACCATCGGGCCGATCTGCCTGTCACAGGGTCGCTCGGATGTTCTTTTTCGCTGGAATCTGCTCTCGGTGCCGATTGTCTGCCTGGCCCTCGCCCTCGGTCTTCGCTGGGAGATCGAAGGCGTGGCCCTGGCCTATGCCTCGGCGAGTCTGGCCCTCTGGTACACATCGCATGCCATGACCAATCGCCTGATCAATCTCCCCATGTCCGAGTTCTTCCGCGCCCTCGCTCCAGCCGCTCTGGCCACAACGATCATGGCCGGAGTTGTTGGAGTGATGAAACAGGTCCTCGTGGTGCCGAGCCAGGTGACTGAAGCGAAAGCTCTGGCACTGTGCGTCGGGGTCGGAGCGATCGTCTACGGCCTCGTGCTCTTACTCGCCGGACCGCAGATTCTCCGCGACGCCATCGCCCTGGCACGACAGCTCGGCCGAGAGCAACGCTCTCTCTCCTCAGCCGAACCGCTTCCCTCGCCACACTCGTGCCGGGATGCCACCACTCCGATTGTCGCTCAGATCAAGCCCGAGTATCTGCCGTTGTCGGAAACCTTCATCTACGAATTCTTGCGCGAGCTGAAGGCGTTCACCCCCGTCGTTCTGGCCGAGGATGTGAAGAATCTCGATCAGTTCCCCATTCCCCATCTCGTTGGTGTGCGCACGCGCGAGCTGTCGCTGTGGGAAAGGACGTCGGACAAAGTAATGGGGACGCTTCTCGGCGTGAGATCGGTGCGGGCCTACAGGTACTATGAAGCGATGCGCTCCCTGCAGCCGACCGTGATCCACGCCCATTTTGGGCCGACGGGGGTGATGGCGATACCGATTGCCCGCACGCTCGGCCGTCCCCTGGTGACGAGTTTTTACGGCTACGATCTCTCGGCCCTCATGCGCCAGCCCGAATGGCAACGGGCCTATCAGGAACTCTTCCGGTGCGGCGATCGCTTTTTGGTCGAAGGACCGTTCATGCGACGGCGGCTCATCGGTTGGGGCTGCCCGGAAGAAAAAGTCCGAATTCAACGCATCGCCATTGACCTGGAGCTGTTTCCCTTTCGCCCGCGCCGGTGGAACCGGGAAGCGGTCATCCTGCTTCAGGTCGGACGGCTCGTCGAAAAGAAAGGATACGACGATGCGCTGGCGGCGTTTGCCGAAGTCCACCGCCGCTATCCCCGCACGGAATTTCACATCATCGGGGATGGCCCGGACCGCGAGAAACTCCGGAGGCGCATTCACCAACTGGGCCTGGGCGAGGCCGTGAAGCTCCTCGGTTCGATGAGCCGCCGGGACTACATCGCTCATGCCGAGCGATGTCACATTCTCATCCAGCCGAGCGTGACGGCGGATAACGGCGATGATGAGGGCGGTGCTCCCACCGTCCTTCTGGAGATGCAGGCCTCGGGAATGCCGATTGTGGCCACGCGGCACGCCGATATTCCCCACGTCGTCGTCGAGGGAGAAAGTGCACTGCTTGTGCCGGAACGCAACCCGACGGCGCTCGCGGAGGCGATCCTGACGTTGCTGGATGCCCCGGAGCGATGGGAGCAAATGGCCGAGGCGGGCCGGGAATTCGTCGCTCGCTATCACGACATACGGATCGAGGCGAGAAATCTGGAGAGGATTTACGCTGAACTGTGCGTGCCGGAAAGCGCGGCAATGTCTGCCCGCCGCACCAGTTCATCATGGCGCGATCTATGAGCGTGACGGGACGGGTGCTGTTCATCGCGCTGGCCTTCCCGCCGCACCCCGGCAGCGGAACGCTCCGATCCGCCAAGTTCGTCAAATACCTCGGCGCGTTCGGCTGGCAGCCAGTTGTGATCACGCTCGACTGGGAGAGAGTGCTTGAGCCGAGCGGGCTCGACGCATCCTTGCTCGAAGATGTTCCCGCTCACGTTCCCGTCTATCGGCTCGACCCGTTTCATCCCGTCCTTCACCTGAAGCAGATGATACGGCCGCCCTCGCCACCTCCGGCGGACCGACCGATCGTCACGGAGTCGGAAGTCCCTCTGGAGGAGCAGGCCCATTCGTGGTTGTATCGAGGATTGCGGAGCGTTTACCACGGATTGCTCGCTCCCGTCGGAGATGAACACTTTTACTGGGCCTGGCGAGCCGTGCCTGATAGCATCGAGATTGCTCTGCGTCATCGAGTGGACGCGATCTTCGTGAGCGTGAGTCCCTGGACATCGGGATTTCTCGGCCTCATGCTCAAGACGATTCTTGGCCTGCCCCTCGTTGTGGACTTTCGCGATTACTGGACGCTTTGGCCAATCAAGGCGCGACGACCCGTGCGCGACCGGCTGGATGCGCTGGCCGAACGTCTCCTCCTCCGGACGGCGGATCGGATCATCTGCGTTCACCAGGCGATGGCTGAGGATTTCGCCGGGTTGCACCCCCGGGCTTCTGCCAAATGCGTCGTCATCCCCAACGGTTACGATCCGGAGGATTTCCCCCACCTCGGGCCGATGACGCTCACCGGCCAACTGTCTCTGATGACGATGACCGATGCCCGCCACGATGAAGGAGGCGAGCGGGAGCGACCTTTTCCCTCCCCTTCTCCGACACGCGGGATGGCTCACGAGCCGCCCATGATGTCTTTGACTTCGGCGGGTTCGCCTCTGCCCTCTTCCTGGCCGCCCCGCACGTCGCTCGTTCACACGGGCATGGTCTGGGGCGATGCCGCCGGAGCCTTTCTCCGCGCTCTCGCTCAGCTCAAGCCGGAGGGCATCGAAGCGAGGCTGCACGTTCGTTTCGTCGGGGGATTGCCCCCCTCAAACATCCGCTTCCTTCGAGACCATCAGCTTGACTCACTGGTGACCGTGGAACCTCGAACGACACATCGCACGGCTCTCCAACGGATGAAGGCAGCAGATGTGCTGCTGCTTTTACTCACCAGCCACGAGGGCGGGCGCAAATGGTATCCGGGAAAGCTCTTCGAGTACCTGGTTGCAGGAAAACCGGTGCTCGCTATCGCTCCGCCGGGCATCGCCACGCAGCTCATCGAAGAGGCGGGGGTGGGAACGAGCGTTGACCACACAGATACCCGGCAACTGGTCGAGATGATTCGCTGGATCGCTCACCACCCCGACGAGTTTCGAGAAAGGTTTTACCACCCGCAGCCGTCGGTCATCGCTCGTTACGACCGGCGGCGGTTGACCGAACGGCTGGCCGAGACGCTCACGGAGGTGCGCTTCGGAATCGAACGATCCGATGTCTCGCGATGACCTGAGGAGACCACTGCGGGTTGTGCATCTCTCGCCGACGCTCTTTGGCGAGGAGTTCATCACCGGGGGCGGCGAACGGTTCGTCACCGAGCTGGCCCGCGCGATGTCCCGTCTTGTTCCCACGCGGCTCGTGAGCTTTTCCGAGAGCGCCGGAGAAAGAAGCCGTCTTCACGACTGTCCCGGCTCCGGTCCCGCGACGGGCTGGAGAGCGACGGCGGGGCTCGACGTTCAACTCTTCAAACCTCTCGCCTTCGTTCGTGGCCAGAAGACCAATCCATTGAGCTTCCGCTTCCTCCGCGCACTGGCCGATGCCGACGTCATCCATTGTCATCAGTTTCACGTCCTGGCCACGACGCTGGCACTCGCCTACGGTCGGCTGCGAGGCAAGCGCCTCTTTGTGACCGATCTCGGCGGCGGCGGATGGGACCTCTCCTACCACTTCGATCTGGGCCGATGGGTTGACGGATTCCTCCACATCTCCGAATTTTCCGCGCAGCAGGCGGACGCACGCTACCGACGGAAGAGTCACGTCATCTACGCGGGCGTCGCCGTTGAAAAGTTCCGCCCGACCGGTCACCCCAAGCGTCCAGTCGTTCTGTTTGTCGGACGACTGCTTCCCCACAAAGGGATCAACTATCTCATCGAGGCGATGGATCCCCAAACGGAACTGCGGATCATCGGTCGTCCCTGGGAACCTCACCTGGCAGCAACACGGTCGGAAGAATACCTCGCGCTTCTTCGTCGCCTGGCAACAGGAAAGAATGTGCGTTTCATCTTCGATGCCGATGACGATCAGTTGGTCGAGGAATACTCAACGGCCCTGGTGACGGTCTTACCGTCAGTCTATACCGATGTTTTCGGCCAAACGCGGCCAGCACCTGAGTTGCTCGGACTCACGCTCCTGGAATCACTGGCCTGTGGCACGCCGGTGATCGCCACTCGCGTGGGGGGAATGCCGGAGGTCGTCGAGGAGGGCGTGACGGGATTTCTCGTCCCCCCCAACAATGTTCGGGCGCTCGCCGAACGCATCGCGTGGATCAAGAATCATCCCGGCGAAGCTCAACGCATGGGTGAGCGCGGTCGCCGGCATGTCGAAGAAAAGTTCACCTGGGATCAGGTCGCCCGCCGCGCTCTCGAAATCTATCAGCACGCCCTGGCGGCAACGGGGTCACGGTGAAGCCATACGGGTTTTATAGCCTCTCCCGCTCATCGCGTCAGGAAACCTCATCTCACGGGCTGGAAGGGAGGCGAATCCTGCTCCCATACCATTCAGGACGGAGGACGCGGCCTGGGGACTGAAGGCCCTCATGTGTCCCTGCTTGACGGGCTCGGAAGTCGCTTGATAGGCTTTGGCCGTCAGGAGTCGGGCAATGTGAAGCGCGTTTTATGCGAGAAGGCGACCTGAGCGGAAGAGTGTTGAAGGCGATCCGTGGTCACTATTGGGTTGAGACTGACCGGGGGACCTTTCATTGTTATGCCCGCGAGAGCGTGATCAAGAATCTGAAGTCCTCACCCCCCATCGTCGTGGGCGATATCGTCACGCTGCAGGTGACGGATGAGCCGAAGAAAGAGGGCGTGATCGTTGATCTGCAGCCCCGTCGGACGAAGCTCTCGCGGAAAGTATTCACCGGGGCCCGCGAGGTAGAACAGATTGTGGCCGCCAATATTGACCATCTCGTGATCGTCACCTCGGTGGCTCAACCTCCGCTTAAACCGGGGTTGATTGACCGCTATCTCGTCGCAGCAGCCAAAGGCGATCTGGCTCCCATCATCTGCATCAACAAAATTGATCTTCTGCCTCCCCCGGAGGCGAGAACCGGCGACCGGGAATCGCTTCTCACTCAGACTGAGGACCAGGCGCTTCTCGAACAGGTCCTGGAGGTCAAAACCCTCTACGAGCAGTTGGGCTATCCCGTCGTTCTCACCAGCGCCAGGACGGGCGAAGGGATTGACACGCTCAGAGAGCTTCTCCGTGACTCGACGGCCATTTTCGCCGGTCATTCGGGGGTGGGGAAGTCCTCGGTGCTCAAGGCTCTCAATCCCGGCATGAAGGTGAAAGTATCCGAGGTCAATCCCCGGACAGGTCGAGGCCGTCACACCACGACGGCGGCTCAACTCGTTCCCCTGCCCGGTGGCGGATACGTCGTTGACACGCCCGGCATCCGCCAGCTCAGTTTGTGGGATGTCACTCCCGCCGATGTGCGCCGCGCCTTCGTCGAGATCGCCCGGTGGAGTCATCAGTGCCGATTCAACGATTGCTCGCACACGGTCGAGCCCGAATGTGCCGTCCGCGAGGCCGTCGCCTCCGGCCGCATCCACCCGCGTCGGTACGAAACGTTCCTCTCGCTGCAACAAGAAATCACAACCGAGGAGGAGTGAGTCCGCGCGGCGATGTGAGGGATTCGCGAGGGGACATCTCCCCTCGCTTCGTGGAATCGCCTTTTTCATCGCATCGCTTTTTCTTACTCTGGCTTGCTGAGGGGTAGGGGACGGTGATAGCATTGCTTTCACGGAGGAACCCATGAATCGAGTGACAACCAGCGTTCTGACCGTTATCCTCCTGCTCGGCTTTGTGGCGGCCACGGCCATGCCGGGATTTCGGGCCTCCGGTGATTCTCAAGCGGGACGGCGTCCGCCCCGGCGGGAGCGACCGGTTCCGCCGCCGAGTGAGGAGAAAACGCCGCCCGCCGCAGAGAAGAAGGAAGCGGAAAAAGAAGTTGCGGCTCCACAATCGGGCCAGGAACAAAAGCCCCCTCGAAAGGAGGACATCCGCATCGAAGGCGAGCCCATTACGCTCACCTCGGAGCTGGTGACCGTTCCGGTCGTCGTCTTCGATAAGAGGAACGGGCGCGTCTACACGGGATTGAAGAAGGACAACTTCACCGTCCTCGAAGATAACGTGAAGCAAAACATCGTGACCTTTGACGGGGAAGAATCACCGATCACGCTCGTCCTGCTGCTGGAATACAGTCGGCAAATCGAATGGTTCCGCGAAGAGGTCATCAATCCCGCCGGGCTCTTTGTGACCCGTTTCGTCAAACCCGGTGACTACATTGCCATTGTCGCCTTCGACATCCGCCCGGCTGTTCTCACCGATTTCACCGATAACGGGGGACGGTTGCGCGAAGCCGTTTATCTGCTCATCCGCAACCTGCCGGCCTTCAGCGAGAGCAATCTCTTCGATGCGCTGAATTTCGTCCTGCGCGGGGGGACGCTCGATGGCGTCGAGTACACGGGATTACAGGAGATCGAAGGGCGCACGGCGGTTTTGCTCGTCGCCATCGGCATTGACACCTTCAGCAAGATTAACTTCGACGACGCGCGGCGGATCGTAGAGAATGCTGGCGTCCCGATCTATGCCATCGGCATCGGCGAACTGGCTTATCTGTTGCTGGAAAGCCGGCTGCCGCCGGAAGCGCGACTGACGTTTCTTCAGGCGCAGAATACGTTGAAAACGTTCGCCGAGGTCTCCGGCGGCCGCTTCTACAGCGTGCGATTTCAAGGGGCGTTGCCGTCAGTGCTCGAATCCATCTCCGTCATGCTGCGCACGCAATACACGCTCGGCTACGTCCCCACCAACACCCGGCGCGAGGGCAAACGGCGAAAGATCCAGGTCCTCGTGGATGTTGACGGCGACGGCAAACCGGATAACGAGCGACTGGAAGTTCAGCATCGCCGGAGCTACGTCGAACCCAAGCCCGAGAAAAAGAAGTAAGCCCATCCCCGACCGGTCACCGAGGGGGAGTCGGCCTCCTCTCCGATGACCTCAGGGGAATATAGTCCACCACGCCGAGTTCATAGTAACTGCGATAGTCGCCGGCATCGTGATGGCGGAGGAAGTTCTCCATGTATTGCAGCAAAGTCGTGATGTAATAACCGGGAAGAGCCTCCGGGTGTTGATAACCAAAGCCCACGAAGCTACGGATGATAAGACTGCGATGATCGCGCGGCAACGTTCGCACATTCTCGGCAAAAGCGGCGAGCGCGTCCTGCTGGAGCAGATAGTATTCGACGTTGGAGGTGTAGAAGACCGAGACGACCTCCCCGATCTGCCGAAGGTAATCGCCGATGGCCCGCAAGGCTTTCGGACCAGCGAAATCGCCGGTCACCGGAATGATGAGATCTCGTTCCTGGAGTTGCTTGAGGAATTGAAAACTCTCCTCCGAGGCGAGAAAGTTCCGCTGGCGTCCGCTCAAATCGGTCTCCAGAAGCAACTCGCGGAGCGTGGGGAACGTCCGCCAGGACCGACGAGAGTAGGTCTCGTAGCGGATGTCAAGACCGGCCGCGTAAAAACTCCCGAAGATATACTCGATGCGTTCGCGATCGGTGGGGGTCAGGGGGAATTCGACGCGCTTTTCCAGATACTCGAAGACCCGTTTGAGCGTGGCCTGAAAAAGAGCGGGACTCGGTCGCGCCCGGTCAATCGCCGCCACGAGATCGTTGACCGACGCCGTCTCCCACTGCCTGAGCGATCCTTCCAGAGGCCGGCTGCAGAGCAACGAGAGAAACTCCGCGCGATTCCGCGCCAGGACGAAGAGAGCCTTGTAGAGCAGATGTTGCAGCCGATTGTCCCGACGAATGTCGAGAATGAGCGCCCGGGTCGGTCGGATGGCGGCAATATAGGTGAAGTTCTGTTCCGGCCCGACGCCGATGTAAACGCCGCCGCGCACCTGAAGCTCATCGAGCTTGTTCAACACCTTCTGATAGCCGGTCTCGTTGGAGACGAGATTATCGCTGGGGAAATATCCGCCCTCTTCCGAGAGGGCATCACTCAGTTCAGCAAACGTCGGTCGCTGCTGAACGATCACCCGGGGGGCACACGCCCCCGCGCCGATGCCGAGCAAAATTCCAACGACCAGCAGCGCCGCTGTGATGCGTCCGTGAGCGCGAGAAGCCTTTCTCATCGTGCTGCCATCCCCTTCCCTATACATGGCGCGAGTGTAGCCCGAACTCCGTAACGGAATCAAGCGGCACGAAGGCTGCGCGTAGCAGCCGCATGAACGAGTCCCGGAGAAGCGACCTGTCCCAAGCGAGCCATTGGACGCGTCGCTTTTTCTCGCCCTTCTCTCCCCGCCAGGTTGGGCTCATCCTCGGGGCCTGGGCCCACCGTCGTCAGGCGGCTTTCAGGGGAAAGCCCCACGGGATGGTGTGCTGTCGTGATATGCTATACTTGTGAAGTCATGACAATCGGCTTGACACCGATGGTGTTTCTGATCGAAGAGGCGAGAGAACGCCGGCTCGAAAGCCTGCGCTACAAGGGGGGACTAATCCTATGATGACGGCTCAGGAAGCCGAGAGAGTTACGCTGGAACGACGGCTTCGGATGTATCAAGCCCGTGACGCTATCATCAATCGGTTGAATCCCGAAGCCCACCAGCTCATTGATCTGGACGTCTTTTTGCGAGCGGCGGCCTCCGAACTGGGGAAGCTCATGGAGGTGGATCGTTGTAACTTCCTCGTCCGCTCGCCTTCGGGTGAGTTGCGGATCGAGTACGAGTATCGCGCCGACGACTCCATTCCCTCGATGCTGGGATTGAAGGTCCCCACCGACATTCAGGCACTCAATGGCAAACTGGACCTTCGTCGTTCCATCGCCATCAACGATACGGCGGCGCTGACGCTGGATCCTCTCCTGGCCAAGATCGTGGAGATGACGGCCACGCGCTCGCTACTGATCGTCCCGGTGGTGCTCAAGTCGGAGGTGCTCGGCCTCATCGGACTCCAGTACTGCAAGAAGCCGCATTCCTGGTTGCCCGAGGAGATCAGCTTCATCGAATCCATTGCCCGGCAGGTCGCCATCGGCTATGCCTACACCAAGCTCTATTCGGAGAAGGAGAAAGAGGCCAACATCAATCGCGTCCTGCTGGAGATCGCCAACGACATCAACACGAGCGGAGATTTCCTCGATGTCACCGGCTCGGTCATTGACAAAGCGGTGGCGCTCATCGGGGCCGACGTCGGTTGTTTGGCCGTCCTCGATGCCAGCGGCAAGCATCTTCATTTTGATCTCGTGCGGGGACCGGGGCGGGACAGGTTGCGGGTCGAGCCGCTCGATGTGGAAGATCACCCGATGGTGCGAGCGGCGTTCGAGGCGAGAAAACCATTGCCGCTGGCGTCTTCCGATGGCGGCGATCTGGCCGACTTCTTCCTCAATGTGCTGTTCTCCGGAGCCACGTCGGCCCTCATTGTCCCCATCATCATTCGGGACCGAGCGTTTGGATTGCTCAACCTCATCTGGCTCAGCCGCCCGCGACAGTTCACCCGCTATGAAGTCGAACTGGTCGCCGGGATCGCCAATCAGATCGCCATCACGCTGGAGAAGGATCAACTGAGCGCTGAGGTCGTTCAACTCCGTCAGCAGCTTCGCGGCACGCGAGCGCCGGAGCCGATCATCGGGGTGAGCGAGAAGATCAAGAAATGCATCGAGATGGCCATGCACGTCGCCGACAGCCCGACGACCGTTCTGCTTCAGGGCGAATCGGGAACGGGAAAGGAGCTGATCGCCGACCTCATCCACTACAACAGCCCGCGCGCCAACAAACCGTATATCAAGATCAACTGTGGCGCTCTGCCCGAGACACTGCTGGAAACGGAACTCTTCGGACACGAACGCGGAGCCTTCACCGATGCTCGCAGCCGACGCATCGGCAAGTTCGAGGAAGCCAATGGGGGAACGCTCTTCCTCGACGAGGTGGGGGAGATGAGTCTGAGCGCTCAAGTCAAACTCCTGCGCGTGCTGCAGGACGGAGAGTTCACCCGCATCGGAGGCAATCAGGTCATCAAGACCGATGTGCGCATCATTGCCGCCACCAACGTCGAACTGATGAAGGCCGTCGAGGCCGGGCGATTTCGCCTCGATCTCTTCTACCGGTTGAATGTCTATCCCATTCGGATTCCGCCGCTGCGGGAGCGGCCCGAGGATATTCGTCCGCTCGTCATTCACTTCATCAAGCGCTATCAAAAGAAGTCGGGCAAGCGCATTACGGGAATTACGGAGAAGGCCCTGGAACTGCTGGAGAGATACACCTGGCCGGGGAACGTGCGCGAACTGGAGAACGCAATCGAACGAGCGGTGATCCTGGCCTCGGGACGGATGATCACGGTGAACGACCTGCCGGAGACCATTCGCGGCAACCAGCAGGAATCGAGCCTCGCGGCCGCCGGCCTCGATGTCGGCGCTCCGGTGGAAGAGATGGAACGGCGCGTTCTTCTGGAGTCGCTCATGCCATCGCCGGGAGAGCGACGGGAGTATGTCTACCCTCTGGCGATGCACTTCCTCGACCTCTACCGGAAGAAGCTGGGCAAGTCGGTCACGGGACTGAGCGAGCGCGCCTGGGAAGCGTTGCGGCGATATGACTGGCCGGGAGGTCTCCGCGAGCTGGAAGCCGTCATCGAACAGGCGGTCGCCACCACGACGGGAAATCTCATCACCGTCAGCGATCTCCCTCAGGCCCTCCGTCCGCTGTCGGCCGATGCCCCTCAGACAACGCTCGAGCTGGAAATCGGGCTGCCAATGAGCGAGGTCGAACGCCGGATCATTCTCCAGACGCTTGATTTCACCGGCGGCGATAAGACCAAGGCCGCCCGCTTGCTCAAGATCGGTCGGAAGACGCTCTATCGAAAACTGGAGAAGTACGGCGTCCTCCGGGAAGGATCATCCTCCCCGCGGTCGTCTCAGTGACGCGCGCTCTCCACCAGCCGCGCGGCGTGAGCGATGTAGTGAATGCCGGAGAACAGCGTGACGGCAAACGTTACTCCGTAGAGCCATCGAAGCTGGTCGAGGAAAAGGCCCCAGGTATTGGCCGCGAGAACAACTGTCACGGTGAGAAATTGAATGCACGTGCTGACCTTTCCCGGCAGGCTCGGTCTGAACTCGCGAAAGTTCGTCGTCAGGAAAATGGCCGCTGCTCCCAGCACGATGAAGAGATCGCGGCTGATGACGATCACCGTCAGCCACAGGGGGATCGGGCGATAGGTGTGCCCCGGCAGCGTGAGAATGACAAAAGCTGTCACCAGCATCACCTTATCGGCCACCGGATCGAGGATGCGCCCGAGCGATGTGCTCTGGTGCAAATAGCGGGCCGTCAGACCATCGAGCAAATCGGTGATCGCCGCGATGACGAAAACAACGATGGCCGTGGAGAGCTTCTCTTCAACCGTCAGCAGGGCGAAAACGGGAATCAAAACGAGGCGGATCAGCGTGAGAATATTGGCGACGGTCATCACCTCGGTCATTCCCGCCTCAACTCGATGAGCGTGATCTCCGGACGGCAGCGATAGCGGAAGGGGACGATCACCGTCCCCAGGCCGCGATTGACATAGATCTGAGTGCGGGCCTGTTGCCCGTATCCTCGGAGATAGGGCCAGAATCGCCGTGCTCGTCTCCGCCACGAGGGGATGTTGATCTGACCGCCATGCGTGTGGCCGGCCAGAACAAGCGCCACTCCGGCGGCAGCAGCCTGCCAGATGATGTTGGGATTGTGCGACAGCAGAATGATCGGCCGGGTCGAGATCGCTCCCTGGAGAGCCCGCTGGAGATCGTCTTCGCCCAGCGTCGCATCGTCCACCCCGGCCAGCGTGAGCGCATCGCTCTTTTTCCGGAGTTCCGTGTGAGCATTTCGCAAAAGCTCGATCCCTCGCCGCCGAAAAGCCCGCTCCAGCGCTGCCGCATCCGTCCAGAAATCATGATTGCCGAGGACGGCATAAACCCCATCGGGGGCACGCAACTCCCCGAGCACTTCGGCGCATCCCCCAATGTACCATCGTGAGTGGCTGACGTAATCGCCCGTGAGGACAATCAGGTCGGGCTCCAATCGGTTGGTTAAAGCGACGGCCCGAGCAATGTACTCGGCTTCGACGAAGGCGCTATAGTGAATGTCCGAAAGGTGAACAAGCGTGTAGCCGTCAAATTCCGTCGGAAGATCGGTTACGCTGATCCGCTGATAGGTCACCTCAATATTGCGCGTTTCGTTCAGCAGCGTCCGCGCCAGCTCCATCGCGCTGGCCGTGATCCCCAAAACGGTTCGCGTTCGTTTCCGTGAAAGGGTTCCTTCCGAAGAAAAAAGAGACCACCGCCGCAGCTCTCTTGCGAGACGACTCTCGCCGTCTTCCCGATGGCCATGTATCCCTCGTGGCATTCTCTTTCCTCCATCCACCGAGCGAGCCGGGCCAGGCGAGCCCGTATTATGAACTCGGACGCGCCTCTCCGGCAAGAGGCCGGGGGAGTTTCAGGTGCACGTCGCAATTGTCGAACTCAATCCCAGAGGCCAGCCGGACCATTTCTTCGGATGCTCGTGTCCTTTCCTCCGTCTCCACGCGCCTGGCTCCTCTTTGCTGGCCCTTCCGGGACTGACCACGGCTTGACCGTCTTCCGGTGATCCTGCGGTGAAGTCGTGACCCCTCGGGCAAACCGCTGCCCTCACGGTCGGGAGAGTGTCTTCAGGATTTGCTGGGCGAGCGGGTTATCCGGCTCCAGGGAGAGCGCCCGCTCCGCCCATCGTCGCGCCCGATTCTTCTCTCCTTTTCGCAGATACGCTTCGGCCAGTCCGATATAGGCCGGCAGATGTCCCGGATCCACCTCCACCGCTTGTGTGAACTTCTCGATGGCTTGGTCGAACCAACCGTTGTCCATGCAGAACAGTCCGTAGTTGTAAGAGGTCATCGCCTCGGTCGGACGGAGTTGCAGGGCCTGGTCGAAAACGGCCTTCGCCTGACTGACGTGACCCATTTGCGCGTAGGCAATGGCCAGCAGGTTGAGCGCTTTGATATTGTGCTGATCGGCAGCGAGGCTCTGTCTGGCGAGCTGCACGGCGTCAGCAGCAGCTCCCTGGTGATATTTGATGGTCGCCAGATAGAACAAAGCCTCGCTGTGACGTGGGTTCATGTTCAGAAGCATCTGAGCGATGGCAGTGAGTGATTCCCAATCGGCAGCTCCTTCATAGCAGGCAGCGAGTTGTTCCACCGCTCGAAGAGGAACTGACCGAGGAGAAGTTTCGACCAGGGGACGGAGCACACGAATACATTCCGAATAGGCCCGCTCATCGAAGTAGAGTGCCGCCAGCGCGAGTCGGGCTGCGAGATTGTCCTCGTTTTGCTGGAGAAGATCGCGGAAGAGGCGTTTGACCTCCGCCCGCTCATCGCCGGAACGGGCCGTGCGGCGAAGACCGTCCAGGGCTTCGGCGGCCCGGGGATTCCGCTCGAGAGCTTTCCGATACTGCTCGAATGCCAGCCAGGGACTTTCAGCGAACTCGTACATCTGCCCCCTGTTCTGAAAATTCACCCAGGTTGCCTGAGCATGAACCTCCCGCACGACCGGCGGGAGGGGAACGACCCTGGGAAAACCAACAAGCTCCCGGTAGTTCGACTCGCCGGTCCGGGCATGCATGTAGCGCGGGCTGGAAAATTCCAGCACCGGATGGTCGTCGCTGTTGGGCGGCACTCCCGCGGTGAAACGGTTCACGTCGTCCCCCTCCATCACGTAGAGGCTCAGGAGGCTGTCCAGATCAAAGATGGCGATCTTCTTCAGATCGTCGCTCACTTCTTTTCGCCTGAAGGCGCGCTCGAGTCGTTCTCGATGCAGCTCGAAAGAGCGATCCTTCGGGCCGAGCAAAAGCAGATCATTCTCATTGAGCGCCCACAGGCTCGCGCCCGGAAAGACTTCCTGGAAAGCCCTCAACACGCTTTTGAGATCGCGTCCGGACATGTTATAGCTGTGAAGCCACTGGCAGAAGATTCCCCGATCCGTCAGTCGAGCGTATACCAGTTGAAAGAACTCGCGGGTGAAAAGCCCGCTCACGCCGGCCATCCAGGGATTGGACGGTTCGGAGATGATCACATCGTACGTTTCCGCGGTCAGCAGGAGATGATTCCGACCGTCAGTGATGATGAGCCGCACGCGCGGATCCTCAAGAGCGCGTTCGTTGACATGGTGGAAAAAGCGCGACGCTTCGACGACCTCCGGCGACAGCTCGACGACGTCCACCCGACCGATGGGGTGCTTGAGCGCCGCATTCAGCGTCACGCCGCTGCCGAGTCCGATGATGCACACCCGGCCAGGCGCCTCGGCCACAAGCAGAGGCAGATGAGCCAAAAGTTTTTGCGTCGTCATATCGCCACCGCTATCGCTGGCGTCTACCTTTCCTTCGATGGCGAGCGTCATCTCGTCGCCCTGTCGGCGGACGGAAACCGTCGCACTGACGCCCTCTTTGTAATAGACCAGGTCACCACGTGTGAGCAGCAGATCCAGATTCGCACTCTCAGCATAGAGGGCATATTTGTAGGCTCCCGCCGAAAGAAGCTCCGGATCCCATCGTGGGGAGAATCCGTAGCCCAACAGAGCGATGGCAAGAAGGAGCCCGCTCCCGATCCAGTCCCACCGCCGACGCGTGCGACTGATGAGCAGCGCCAACAAGCCGATGAGAAGATTCAATCCAACACCGGCGTGGAAGGTTCGCTCGGTGCCGACCAACGGGATGAACAGGAATCCGGCCAGCAGCGATCCCGCGATGGCTCCGACGGTGTTGGCGGCGTACCCGTTCCCCAGCTCTTCGCCGAGTCTCCTTTTCTCTCGGACGTAGAGTTTCGTGGCGATCGGAAAGATCATCCCCATCAGAAGCGTAGGAACGAGCAGAAGGCCAAAGAGAAGCCCAAAGTGAACCGCCTGAAGCCGAACAAAATCCTCGGCATATCGGCGGACCACTCCGGCCAGGACAAGCGGGAGGCGATTGAGGACAGGCAGAAGGGCCAGAGTGGTCAATCCGATGAGCATCTCCAGGGCCGAGAGCCGACAGCACAGAAGAGACCAGCCATCTTCTCGCCCACCCCAGCGATCCACTCTCTTGGCTGCAAGAAAACTCCCCAGGGCCAGGCCGACGATAAAGGTCGTGAGCATCAGGCTGAAAGCATAGACCGTCGGTCCGACAACGAGACTCAAAGTCCGCGTCCAGGCCACTTCATAGAGGAGGGCAACGCACCCGGAGAGGAAGAAGATGAGTAGCACTACCCTCAGCCGCCAAGAGGCTGAACCCGGCGGCGTGATCCCTGAAGTGGTGACGATCGGCAAAACGTCATTCGTTCTGTCCTTCCCCGGCACCGAAGACGCCGCCTTTTCGCTCTCCCGTCGGGCGGGCCGCCCCTCCCGGTCAAAGGAAAGGACTTCGTCGTCGAGAGGATGGTTCGTCAGAGGCAGACTCTGGGCGATGCCCAAAACCACGAGGCCCAGAACACCATTGGTCGCGCTCGCCATCCACAGCGTCAGGCGAGGTCCTAACCAGGGCAATAAGACGAAGCCGGCACTGAAGCTTCCAAGCGCTGCGCCCACAGTGTTCAGCGCATAGAGTCGGCCCACTTCCAACCCCACCCGGTCGAACCGATCCCGGCAGAAAAATCGGCTCAACACAGGCAGGGTTCCTCCCATGCAGGTGGTGGGGAGGATCAACAGGAGAAAGCCCACAGCGACCCGCGCCAGATCGAGCATGTAACCGGAACCCGACGCATGCCGGTAGATGAAAGCGAACAGCGGTTCACACCCGGAGATCATCCGAGGGAGAAAGACGGCATACAGTCCAATGACAATCTCCAGCAAACCATAGAGCCGGAGAAGGGATCTCCCACTGCGCATCCGATCGGCCAGCCGCCCCAGCAAGAAACCGCCGAGCGCCAATCCGGCCATGAAAGCAGCCACCACGGTGCTCACGGAGAAGACCGTGCGACCGGTGATCAAGGTGAAGGCTCGCACCCACAGGACTTCATAGACGAGGGCGCATAGGCCCGAAAGCAAAAAGCAAACCGTCAGAATCCACCGGATATGGACTGACCAACGTACCACGGCGCCACCCTTGAATTGGCTCGCACTGAAGCTTAAATAAGCGCTCCCGACGCCGTCAACCGCATTGGTCTGGGACGAACCGACAGCCGGTCGCACACGGAGCCTGGCCGGCAATGGGATGCATCTCAAAACGACATCTGAAAGGTTGCGTGGGGAGGGCGCGTCCAGAGGTCCGATGGTGTGCCGAGCGTAACCCGGGTTCCGTCAGGGGCGGCAGGGAGAGATGCCTGAGCGGAAAATGATGAGCGAATGGCGCTTCCGTTCAACCCCGCTCTCATACGGACACGGACGGATTCGTCGGAAAATTCACGGACCCACAACCGGGGCTTGGAATTCCCGCTTGACAAGCCGCCCGGTTTGTCTAAAATACCCGGCATCCCGATCAAAAACTAAGGAGGTGAGGTATATGTGGAGGCGTTGTGTGGTGGTACTTCTCGCGGTGATGATTGTTGCACCCCCGGCGTTTCTGTGGGCGCAAGAAATCACCGGCTACATCAATGGGCATGTCGTAGATGAAAAGGGTGATCCTGTAGCGGGGGTCAAGATTACGCTCACGAGTGCGGTCATTATGGGTGAACGCACGACTCAGACCAACGAACTCGGTTCCTATGTCTTCGCGGCGCTCCCCCCAGGATTGTACACGCTGAAGTTCGAAGCGAGCGGCTTCAAGACGGTCATTCGAACCGATGTGGAAGTTAAGGTTGGATTCACGGCGACGATCAACGTGACGCTAGAAGTCGCGGCGCTTCAGGAAGCGGTGACGGTCGTAGGGGAGACCCCTGTGCTGGATGTGACGACCACGCAGGTCGGGATCAACTATACCGAGCGGTTGTTGAAAGAACTGCCGACGGCCCGCGACATCTGGGTGACATTGGCGATGACGCCCGGCATCACCATGACCCGACATGATGTGGGTGGGGCGACGGCGGGAACTCAAACCGGCTACAGGAACTACGGAGCTTCGGGCCAGAACTGGCCCAACATTGATGGCGTCATCACGGCGGAAGGTTCGGCAGCGGCGGGATTCTATTACGACTTCGGCGCGTTCACCGAGATGCAAATCGTGGCCGGGTCCAAGAGCGCCGAGGTTCCCGTCCCGGGTACCTTCATCAACACGATCATCAAAACGGGAACCAACGAGTTCCACGGCGAACTCTACGTGGATTACGAGACCGAGCGGTTCAACTGGGATAACCTGAATGATCAGTTGCGGGCGTTGGGCTTTGTCCGTCCTCAGAAGATCAAGCTCTACAACGACTGGAATGCCAACGCCGGGGGACGCATCATCCGGGATAAGCTGTGGTGGTTCGCCTCCTGGCGCGATCAACGCAATCACGCGGGGGCCCTGGGTTTTGTCTCTCCCAAGGGTGAAACGGACCTCTTCCCGACGCGACTGCAAAACCAGACCATCAAGCTGACCTATCAGCTCACGCCGAACAATACCATTCATTGGTTCGCCCAGGGAGGACGCAAGATTCAGCCCTACCGGAACTGGCTGGCCAACATTCCGGATCGCTTCACTGCACCCGATGCCGTGGCCAATCAGGATTCCTGGTCCTGGGCCGGCAAGGTGCAGTGGGTGGCGACGCTCTCGCCCAAGATCCTGCTGGATGTCAATGTCGGCCACATGGGATATGACTGGCCCCAACGGCCTTACAGCCATCGGCCACGACAGCTCGATCTGAACAATTCGGCCTTTCAGATCGGTCCACCGGAAACGGCGTTTTTCCTCAACGAGCAACGACGCTGGCAATGGCAGGGGAGTCTCTCCTGGCGCGTGGATAACTTCCTCGGCGGCAGTCACAACCTCAAGTTCGGTGCCTGGCGATTGCTGGAATTCCGACGGCGCATCGAGTTCGGCGTGTGGGAGGGCAATGCGCAGGACACCGTCTACGTGTTCCGGGGCTGCACCGGCGTTGCCCCGAACCTCTCCTGCGCTACGGCCACTCCCGTGGAAATTCGCCAGTACAACTATCCCTGGTTCTTCCATCAGGGATTGCACACGACGGCGTTGTTCGCTCAGGACGGCTGGGAGCTGGGGCGTCATGTCCGGTTGAATCTCGGCGTGCGTCTGGATCGCTATCGGAACTTCTGGAGGGATCAGAAACAGCCCGCCGGACGCTTCCAGCAAGAGTTCGTCATTCCCAAGAATGATGACGTCACCCACTTTACCAACGTCGCTCCGCGATTGAGCTTCACCTGGGATCTGTTCGGTGACACGAAGACCGTGCTGCGGTTGAGCTACGGACGCTACTACTTCAATCCCAGCACCGATCTCGTTGATCTGGTCAATCCTTCAACCCGGACGTTCAAACGCTACTCCTGGAACGATAAAAATGGAGATCGAGATTGGTCGCCGGACGAGCTGACGCTGATTGCCGTCGTGGGAGGTCAGAATCGCACGCTGGATCCCGACATCAAAAACTCCTACACGGATGAGTTCACCGCCGGTTTGGAGCGGGAGCTATTCCGCGACTTCTCTCTGCGCTTCAACTTCATCCGCAAATTTGAGAAAAGGCGCTGGAACAGCTTCCCCCTGAATGCTCCTTTCTCGGCCTATAACATTCCGGTGACGGTGACGGATCCGGGGCGCGACGGTCAAACCGGCACGGCGGATGATCGCAAGCTCACCCTCTATGATATTGATGACCACACTCGGCTGACCAATCCTCGGTTCCTGGTCTCGAACGATCCGGGATTTCTCAACAACTATGTGGCTTATGAGATCGAAGCCTTCAAACGGATGTCCCGTCGGTGGATGATCGTGACCGGCTACACCATCGAGAAGCTCAACGAAGGCACCAATGCGACTAATCCCAATGCGCTTCTGAACAGCACGCGCTCGACCTGGGAGTGGCTCTTCAAGCTGCAGGGCATTTACGAGCTACCGCGGGGCTTCCAGATCAGCAGCATCTTCAAGCACCAGCGGGGTGATCCCTATCGGCGGACGCTCAGCGTCACGTTGCCCAATTTGCGAACGGTCACCGTTTTTGCCGAAGGGTTCGACACCGGTCTGCGGCTGCCCAACGTCAATCTCTGGGATCTGCGGTTCACCAAGCGATTCCGCATCGCCGAGCGTCATCGGGTAGAGGCATCGCTGGACATCTTCAACACCCTCAACGCCAATACGACACTGACGCTGGTGACGACGACGGGTTCGCGCTTCGGTCAACCGCTTTCGATTTTGCCGCCGCGAGTCGCCCGGCTGGCGTTCCGCTATTCGTTCTAGGCCGGGCGATAACCGTGTCGCCGGGCGTCGGCGGCCTGACCGCCGCCAGGACCGCCGACGCCCCCAGATGAAGATGATCTCGATGAGAGAATCGGCCATGTGCCATGGCACACCACGAGGGATGAGAATGGACCTCCCCGTCCGCGAATGAAAAGCGCCCACGGATGTTCCTATCCGTGGAAATGTTTCATCCGCTGGCAGGGATTTTGAGGAGGGAAAAGTGCGACGGAGGAAGAATCGGCTCGTCCACGCTGAAACGTTCCTTGCGCTGCTGCTTTTATTCGTTCCATCCCTTCAGTTGGCGGAGAAAGACCCGGACGATCTCCTCTCCACATTTTCCATCGTCGCCTATGATCCCGACAACAAAGAGTGGGGCGTGGCCGTGCAGTCGAAGTTCTTTAACGCTGCAGCCATCGTTCCCTGGGCGAAGGCCGGCGTCGGCGCCATTGCCACGCAAGCGTTCGCCAACTACTCCTACGGCCCGGAAGGACTCAAGCTGCTCGAGCAGGGGCTCAGTGCTTCCGAAGTCGTCAAGAGATTGACCGAGGCCGATCCCGAACGCGACCGGAGGCAACTGGCCGTCATTGACGCGCGGGGCACGGTGGAAACCTTCACCGGATCGAAGTGCACGCCCTGGGCGGGAGCCATCAAGGGGAAGTATTACAGCGCCCAGGGAAATATCCTCGTCGGCCAGCAGGTCGTTCAGGCGATGGGAAAAGCCTTCGAGGAAACCAGAGGTGATCTGGCTGACCGCCTCGTCGCTGCACTGGCGGCAGGGCAAGCCGCTGGAGGCGATGCGCGCGGAAAGCAATCGGCTGGCCTGCTGGTCGTACGAGCCGGAGCCGGGTTCGCGGGAACGGATCGCTACATTGATCTGCGCGTGGACGATCATCCGGAACCGATCGAAGAACTGCAACGCCTGCTCCGCCGCTACCGGTTGACGCTGAAACTTTATCGCGCATTCTCCCTGGAACAGGAGGGAAAGATCACCGAAGCCATCCGCCTCGTTCGAGAGGTCGTGGAAAAAGATCCTCAGGACGGCGATGTGCACTATCGTCTGGCGGCGTTGCTGGCCAGGACGGGAGACAAACCGGCGGCTCTCGCGGAACTGGAGAAGGCGCTCACGCTCAACCGCCCCCTGGCGCTCCTTGTCACGCATAACCCGGCATTTGACAGTCTCAGAAATGAGCCCGCCTATCAAAAGTTGATGGCGGGAAGGTAGCCGGTTCGACGACCCTGATTTCAGTCGCGCACATACGGGTGACTCTCACGGCGCACTTTCGGCCCAAGGAAATGGCTCTTCCTTTGCCGTTTCCGGAGGATGCTCTGCAACGAGAAAGGGTCTGCTCCCTGCCTGGCAGGGAAAGGACTGAGTCAGTCGCCCGTCGGCCGGCCCCAGACATCGTTTTCAAAACACTCATCCCAGACAGGAGGTGAAAGCGATGACACGCCAGGTGAGGTCTCTGATCTGCTGTGGTCTTCTGCTGGGGCTGTGGATGCTCGCGTCGCCGTCTCCGGCAACAGGGCAAACAGCCACAGGTACGATTACGGGAACGATTCGAGATGAAACCGGGGCGGTGGTTCCGGGAGCCACCATCACCGTGACGAATGTCAGGACCGGCTCGACGCGCGTGGGCGTGGCCGATGAAGCGGGTCGGTACGAAATTCCGCTGCTTCCGCCGGGAGAATATCACGTCGCCGCCGAAATGCAGGGGTTCAAGAAAGAAGTGCGCGTGGGCATTCTGCTTCAGGTCCAGCAAATCCTCACGGTGGATTTAACTCTGCGCGTCGGGCAGATCACCGAAGAAGTCATGGTCACCGGCGAAGTTTCGCTCGTCGAGAGTAAAAGCTCGTCCGTGGGCAGCGTCATTGATGAGAAGCGGGTGGCTGAGCTGCCTTTGAATGGTCGCGAGGTGCTCCAATTGAATCTCCTGGTTCCCGGCGTCGTTCCGGCCATTCGCGGGTCTCAACTGGGGACGCAGGGCGGAGCCATTTACGCCCACGGAATGCGCGAGCACTCGAATTCCTTTTATCTCGACGGCATAGACCAGACCGATCGGGCCATCGGGCAGTTCTCCGTCAGCCCGATCATTGATACGGTCCGCGAATTTCGCCTCCAATCGGCGCGCTATTCAGCCGAGTTCGGACGGGCGGCCGGCGCTCAGATGAACGTGGTAAGTAAGTCGGGAACGAACACATTTCATGGGTCGGTCTTCTGGTTCTTGCGCAACGATGTGGTGGCCGCGCGAAATTTCTTCCAACCCAAGGATCTTCCCAAGCCCCCGTTCAAGCGGAATCAATTTGGTTTCACCCTGGGCGGACCGGTGGTGAAAAATCACAACTTCTTCTTCGTCGGATTTGAGGGGACGCGGCTGCGCAATGTGACCACGCGCGTGGGGCGCGTGCCGACGCCGGAGATGGTGCGGGGCGATTTCTCGGCGTTGCTCCCGGGCACCGTCATCAAAGATCCGCTCACGGGCCAACCGTTTCCGGGAAACATCATCCCGCGGGAGCGGATGAGTCGGATCGGTCAACGGGTGGCGTCGGTTTACCCGGCGCCGAATCAGAGGGATCCGATTCGGAATTACCTCTCGTCGCCGCCCAATCGGGATGATGTAGATCGCTTCTTCGTGCGCATTGACCACGAGTTTTCCGAAAAGGATAAGCTGTTCGCCCGCTACGCCATTGATGACTTCGACAAGTTTTTCGGCATCAACTTGTTTGGCGGCCCGTCCATCCTCCCCGGCTTCGGGCGACTGGATCAGTCTCGATTTCAGAGTCTCGGAGGGGGATTCATTCACGTCTTCAGCAGCACTGTCATCAATGAAGTCCGCATCGGCTATACCCGCTGGACGCTCAACTATCGCCCCGAAGAACAACGGAGCATGGTCAAGGAGCTGGGCATCCCCGGCCTCACGGACCTGCCGCGTAATACCGGCTGGCCGCTCTTTTCCATCAGCGGCTTTGCCGCCATCGGGGATGCAACGAACCTCCCGCAAGGGGGACCGGGCGTCACCTATCAGTTCTCCGAAGCGCTTCACATCCTCCGGGGGAAACACACGCTCAAGCTGGGGGCGGATTTGTGGAAATATCGCTTCGGCAATTTCTTCCTGGATGCTTCGGCTCGTGGATCATTCACCTTCACCGGCCAGTTCACCGGCCATCCGATTGCCGATCTTCTCCTGGGAATTCCCGTGCAGAGCTTCCGGGGCGTGGGCGCGTCGGATTTCACCAATTTCCAACAGTCGTACGACTTTTACGTCCAGGATGACTGGAAGGTGACGCCGAGATTGACGCTCAACCTGGGATTGCGATACGAGTACAACACGCCCTACATCGAGAAGAAGGATCGCTTCACCAACTTCTATATCAATCCTCCCCGGCTGGTCCTGGCGGGTCGGGACGGCGTCTCCCGTTCCACCTATGATGACGATCCCAACAATCTGGGTCCGCGCTTTGGCTTCGCCTATGACGTGATGGGGGATGGCAAGATGGCTCTTCGCGGAGGCTATGGGATTTACTACGACCGCACGATCTTGAATACGATTCTGGGTCTGCGCCTCAACCCGCCCCACTACGAATTCAATCTCTTCCTCAGCGATCCGACGGTTCCGCGATTGACGCTGGAGAATCCCTTCCCGGCCGGAGCGGGCATCCCGCTTCTTCCCTCCCCGTCTTTCTTCGCCAAAGATTTTCGCGACGGATATGTGCAGCAGTGGAGCTTGAACATCCAGCGGCAGATGATCGGAGATTTGCTCGTGGAGATCGGTTACGTGGGATCGAAAGGGACGCACCTGTATCGGCAGCGCCAACTGAATCAGCCGAAACCGGCTCCGGGTCCGGTTCAACCGCGTCGGCCCTTCCCGCAGTTTGGCAGCATCAACGGCATTGAATCGAGCGGGCACTCCACCTACCACTCGTTCCAGCTCAAAGCCGACAAACGATTCTCGAAGAATTACGGGTTCCTTCTGGCCTACACGTTTGCTAAGTCCATTGACTCGAACTCGGCGTATGCCGGTAACGCCCACACGACAAACAACGCTCAAGACGGTAACAACCTTCGCGCAGAGAAGGGACTCTCGTCCTTCGACATGAGACATCGGTTCTCGCTGAGCTACATCATCCAGTTGCCGTTTGGGCAGGGTCAGGCGTATTTGAGTAACGTCACCGGCTTTGTCGGTCAGCTCGTTTCCGGCTGGGAGATCACCGGCATCACGACCCTGCAATCGGGCACGCCGTCGGATCCGCAACTGACCATTGACCGCAGCAACACCGGCATCTTCCGCGACCGTCCGAATCGGGTGGGCGATCCCAAGCTGGATAAAGCCACGCCCGATCAGTTCTGGAACCCGGCGGCCTTTGTGCTGCAACCCCAGTTCAGCTTCGGCAATGCGGGGCGAAATGTCCTGCCCGGACCGAACTGGATCAACTTCGATCTTTCGATTCTCAAGAACACTCAGATTCACGAGAAAATCAACCTTCAGTTTCGTACCGAGTTCTTCAATCTCTTCAACCATCCGAACTTCTTCAATCCCGAGCGGTTCGTGGATACGGCCCTCTTTGGCAAGGTGACTGCCGCGGCCGATCCCCGGCTGATTCAGTTCGGGTTGAAGCTGATCTTTTGAGGAGAACGAAGTAGCGCGGATTTTCTAGTCTGCGAAAATCACGGGGCGAAAAAATCGCCGGCTGGAAAGCCCGCGCTACAGGCAATTATTTTCAAGGGAGGACGACGATGAATCTCACACGCAAACAGTTTATCGAATTCAGCGGCAAAGCGGTGCTGGGCGCCGGCGTCATGCCCAGCTTCTTCCATTTTCTCGAAGCCCCGCGCGGCTTCATCGAGGACATCCTGGAATCGCCTCGCATCAAGAAGATTCACAAATACATCGAGGACCATAAGGCCGAACACATCGCCAAAGTGCAGCGCGATCTGCGTCAGCCGTCGGTCAGCAGTTGGAACATGGGCATCACCGAGATGGCCGAGCTGATGAAAGAGTCGTTCAAGGAGATCGGCTGCAAGGAAGCCGAACTGGTCAAAACCGATGGCAATCCGGGCGTCTGGGCCTGGTACGATGCCGGAGCCCGGAAGACCATCTCCCGCTACATGATGTACGATACGCAACCGTTCAACGAGAAGGAGTGGTCGTCGCCGCCCCTCGCGGCCAATATCGTGAAGATGGATCCGTTTGGCGATGTCATCATCGCGCGCGGCGCGATCAATTCCAAAGGGCCCAATCGGCTCTTCCTCAATGCCTGCGAGGCGATCATCGCCTGTGAAGGAAAGCTCCCGGTCAACATCATGTTCACCTGCGATGGCGAGGAAGAACAGGGAAGCCCTCATTTCCATCAGGTGCTCGCTCCCTACATTGACCGGCTGAAGACGTGCAATGCGCACCTCGGCGCCGGTCCCTCGCAGAATCGAGATGGGTTCGTCAACATGTCGCTCGGCAATAAAGGAATCGCCTACGTGGAGCTGGAATGTCACGGGGCGCGATGGGGGCGAGGGCCGCAGCGGATGCCGATTCACTCCAGTCGCAAAGCGATTCTCGACAGTCCCGTCTGGCGGCTCATCAAAGCGCTCTCCAGCATGGTGGACGAAACGGGCAATCGCATCCTCATTGACGGATACTATGATGCCATTGTGCCGCCGACCGAGGAGGAGGAGATGCTCGTCAATACGCTGATTGCGCGATTCGGCGACCGGGCGCTTGCTTCCGAGCGGGAGAACGTCAAAGTCTGGATGAACAACTGGACGGCCGCCGAAGCCATTCGCCATCTCGTCTTCGACACGACGCTCAACATCAACGGCATCTGGGCGGGCTACACCGGTCCCGGTTCGGCGACGATTCTGCCGGAGAAAGCGGCGGTGAAAATTGATAGTCGGCTCGTCCCCAACCAGGTCATTGACGAGCAGATCAAGCTCATTCGCCAGCACCTGGACAAACACGGCTTCAGCGACATCAAGATGACCAAGCTCGGCGGCGGCGATGAATGGTCGCGCACGAGCGTTCGCGCGCCGGTCGTCCAAGCCGTGCTGGCCGTCTACAAATATTACGGCATCGAACCGGCCATCTGGCCGCGCTCGGCGGGCTCCAGCCCCGAAGCGCAATACACCCGACCGCCGCTCAATCTCCCGGCCTGTTCGGGCGGTCTCGGTCACGGCAGCCGTGCCCACGCCATTGACGAGTATCTGGTCATCGAGGGGAACGATCGCGTCGCCGGTCTGGTGAAAGCCGAGCAGTCCATCGTAGACATTTTATTCGTCTACGCTAATTGGCCGGAGTAAACGCTCTGACGGATCATTCGGGAGCCCTCGAGGGTCACCAGGGGCTCCGGTTCGGAACCGCGAAAAGTGTAACCACGGATGCGCCCGGAGGAGTCTCGTCATCTGTGCGAATCCGCGCCCATCCGGGGCGATTATCGAAGGAGATGTCTGAGACGCGGCACGAATCGGTGTCCTCTCCGACCCTTTCCCCGACAATTGCCATGCCTGCCGGTCAGGAACGAGGAAGACCCGGAGTGCACGTCTCTTGCATGCCCAAACCGGCAGGCTCGACGCGTGCGCTCCCGGGGGTATTTTCAGGGAAATCACTCATGAACTGGACATTGGCCACGAACTGAGGAAAATCTGGGAGCGCCCGTGGGAGCGGCTCAACGAGCGCTCCGGAGGCGTGCGCTCCCAGGGATTTTCACGGGAGGAAAACTCGATATGAAAACACGGAAAACGACACGGATATTGACGCTCGTCAGCATGCTTCTTTTGCTGGCCGGGGTGATCTGGTGCGCACGGGCGACGGCGGAGAACCAGGCCGTCACCTATGATCCCGCCCTGTATCGGGCGATGCAATGGCGGCTGATCGGCCCGTTTCGCGGCGGGCGCGTCACAGCCGTCGCCGGCGTCGCCAGCCAGCCCCTCACGTTTTATTTCGGCGCCACCGGAGGTGGCGTGTGGAGGACCGACGATGGCGGTCTCTCCTGGCGCAATATCTCCGACGGCTATTTCAAGACCGGCTCCATTGGAGCCATCGCCGTGGCGGACTCCGATCCCAATGTGATTTACGTGGGCACCGGCGAGAGCTGTCCGCGCGGCAATGTCTCGCACGGAGATGGCGTGTACAAGTCAACCGATGGCGGTCGAACCTGGACCAATGTGGGATTGCGTGACACGCGCCATATCGCTCGCATTCGCATTCATCCGCAAAATCCCGATCTCGTCTATGTCGCCGCGCTCGGCCACATCTTCGGCCCCAACAGCGAACGCGGGATCTTTCGCTCCAAAGATGGCGGCAAGACGTGGGAGAAAGTGCTTTTTGTTGACGACAAGACCGGAGCGATTGACCTCAGCATGGATCCCACCAATCCGCGCATCCTCTATGCCGCCTTCTGGCAAGCTTTGCGTCAACCCTGGACGTTCATCAGCGGCGGCCCCGGCAGCGGGCTCTACAAGACGACCGACGGCGGCGATACATGGACGAAGCTGACGACGGGACTCCCGCAGGGGATCAAGGGGCGAATCGGCGTGGCCGTCTCGCCGGCCAATCCGGATCGCGTATGGGCGCTCATCGAAGCGGAAGACGGAGGCGTCTATCGCTCCGATGATGGAGGTCGCCGCTGGCGCTTGATGAATAAGGAGCGCAAGCTCCGTCAACGCGCCTGGTACTACACCCACATCTACGCCGATCCGAAGGACGCCGATACCGTCTACGTCCTCAATACCGCCTTCTACAAATCCATTGATGGAGGGCGCACGTTCGACATCACCATTCGGGTGCCGCACGGCGACAATCACGACCTCTGGATCAATCCCAATAATCCGCAGATCATGATCAACAGCAACGACGGCGGCGCCAACGTCACCTTCAACGGAGGACAGACCTGGTCGCCGCAGACCAATCAGCCGACGGCGCAATTCTATCGCGTCACGACCGACAACCGCTTCCCTTACTATGTCTATGGGGCGCAGCAGGACAATACCACCGTCGCCATCGCCAGCCGGACCACCGGCCAGGGGATTGATCGCCCCGATTGGTATCCCGTCGGTGGCGGCGAGAGCGGTCACATCGCTCCCGATCCCCGCGACCCCAACATCGTCTATGCGGGCAGCTATGGCGGCCTCATCACCCGATACGATCATCGCACACGGCAGCAGCGCAATATAACGGCCTGGCCACAAACGATGGTCGGCGAAGCGGCCAAAGACATGAAGTATCGCTTCCAGTGGAACGCGCCGATCCTCATTTCACCCCATGACCCGAAGGTCATCTATCACGCCGCCCAGGTGCTCCTGAAGTCAACCGACGAGGGGCAATCCTGGCAAGAAATCAGCCCCGATCTCACCCGCAACGACAAAAGCAAGCAGGACTATTCCGGCGGGCCGATCACCCGCGACAACACGGGCGTTGAAGTTTACGGCACGATCTTCGCCCTGGCGGAATCACCGCGTCAGGCTGGCATCATCTGGGCCGGAACCGACGACGGCCTCGTCTGGGTGACGCGCAACGGCGGAAAGAATTGGGAGAACGTAACGCCCAAAGAGTTGCCCGAATGGGGAACCGTCAATTCCATTGATGCATCGCCCCATGATCCGGCCACGGCCTATATCGCCGTTCATCGCTATCGGCTCGACGACTATCGTCCCTACATCTTCAAGACGAACGATTACGGGAAGACCTGGACCAAAATCACCTCTGGCATCCCGGAAAACGATTTCGTCCGAGTCGTGCGCGAGGATCCGGCGCGACGGGGCCTGCTCTATGCGGGAACGGAGACGGGCGTTTACGTCTCGTTCAACGATGGCCAGACGTGGCAGTCCCTGCAACTGAATTTACCGGTCGTCCCGATTCACGATCTGGCCATTAAGGACAACGACCTCATCGCGGCCACGCATGGGCGCTCGTTCTGGATTCTCGACGATCTGACGCCGCTGCATCAACTGAGCGAGGCGGTGGCCAAAGCCGATGTTTATCTCTTCAAGCCTCGCGATGCCTATCGTATGGATGGGGGAAGCGCATCGCTGCCGAACATGGGTCAGAATCCCCCCAATGGCGTGGTCATCTACTACTACTTCAAGGAGAAGCCGCGCGGCGAGGTGAAACTGGAGGTGCTCGACAGCCGCGGCACGGTCATCCGGACGTTCTCCAGTCAAGCTCCCGCCGAAGCCGGTCCGCCGGGCGTTCCCCCGGAATTCGCCGAGTTCTTCGGCGCCGGGCCTCAACAGATGCGCCTGCCCGCCGAGGCCGGGATGAACCGCTTCGTCTGGAACATGCGGTATCCCGATCCCAGACGCGTTCCTGGCGCTGTCCTCTGGGGAAATGTTCAGGGGCCCAAGGCCGTCCCCGGCATCTATCAGGTTCGCCTCACCGCTGAAGGGAAAACCCTGACCCAGTCATTTGAGATCAAGAAGAACCCCCTGTTGACGACAACCGCCGAGGATTTCCAGAAACAGTTCGACCTGCTCATTCGCATCCGCGATGCCTTCAGCCAGACGAGTGATGCCATCCTTCGGATCCGGGAGGTGAAGAAACAACTGGAGGGGCTCACCGAACGGGTGAAGGCACTGCCCAACAGTCAACGCCTGAGCGATGCCGCCAGGACGCTCGTCCAGAAGCTCACGGCTATCGAAGAAGAGCTGATTCAAACGCGAAACGAAAGCCCACAGGACCCGCTCAACTTCCCACCCAAGCTCAACAACCAACTGGCCACCTTGTACGGAGCCGTGGCCAGCGCTGATGCTCGACCGACCGATGGAGCGGTGAAGCGGTTCGAGGAGCTGACGTCGCAACTGAATCGGCATCTCTCTCAGCTTCAGCAGGTGCTCACCCGGGATCTGGCCGACTTCAACAGGCTCATCCGCGATCAGGCCATTGCGCCCATCATCGTGCCTGAGCCGAAGCCCCTGCAATAACGGTGACCGCTGACAATGTGGAGGAAGCCTTCAGCCGGGCTTCCTCCACGGCCTCCCACACGGACGTGGGTGACGTGTGAGGAGCAGGTGCTCGTGTCGCCGGGAACCATTCCCAGAAGCAATGAAAAATCCTGATCCGCCGGCGGAGGAAACGGTCGAGCAGTTGGTCGCTCGGCTGGGCACCCTTCACCCGGCGGGAGAGATTGGCGCGTCTCGTGTTCTTTCACGAAGAGGTCAGGGGGGTGCCGCGGCGGCGGGGAGAAGATGTCCGAGACGCATCCCGGCGCCCCCGATGAGAACCGGCGAGATGGCTCGACGGCTCTTCAAAAGGCACGCACTCGCCGTTATACTTGACCGGAAAATGACGCATGTGAGTGCAGGTTTCTGAAGATTCAGTACCGTGGCAAGGGACAACAAACAACGGATTTCTCGCCCCGCGTCGCAGAGGACGCGACGTCAGCACTCGTGAGCCTCTGATGATTCAGATGCGCCGATTGGACATTCACCGCGTTGGTCTCCTGGTGAAACCCAAGATCACCGGGGCCGATCCGGTCATCGAGAAACTCTCGCAGATACTCGAGGCGCACGGCGCCGAGCTGTGGGCCGAAGAGATCGTCGAGAAGATGTCGCCTCATTGTCGGGCGCAGTTTGTGTCCCGCGAGGAGCTGGCGTCCTCGGTGGATCTGCTCATTGTGCTGGGCGGCGATGGAACCATGCTGGCGGCCTCGCGCCTGGTGGGAGAGCGGCGCATCCCCGTGCTCGGCGTTAATTTTGGCGGTCTGGGGTATCTCACCGAGTTCACTCTCGATGAGTTGTTCCCCATGGTGGAGGCCCTCTTCACCGGCGAGGTGGCCATTGACTCGCGCATGCGACTCGATGCCGGCGTCTCCCGTGAGGGACGGGCGGTCGCCCAGTATTGCGTTCTCAACGATGCCGTGGTGAACAAAAGCGCCCTCGCCCGCATGATCGAAATCGAATGCTTCGTTGATGCTCACTATGTGACGACGTTCCGGGCCGATGGCATCATCGTGTCTACCCCGACGGGATCAACCGCCTACTCGCTCTCCGCCGGAGGACCCATCGTTCACCCGGCGGTGAGCGCCATCATCGTCACGCCGATCTGTCCTCACATGCTCACGAATCGTCCTCTCGTCATCAGCGATGAGTCGGAGGTGATGCTGCGCCTCCGCACGGCCCGCGAAGAAGTCACCCTCACGCTCGATGGTCAGGTGGGTTTCGCCCTCCAGGCCGGAGATGAAGTCCGGGCGCGAAAAAGCGCTCGGATGTTCGATCTCATCTGCCCGATGAACAAGAACTACTTCCAGGTCCTGCGAGACAAGCTCCACTGGGGCCGCTGACGACCGATTCCCTCCCCGCAGGAACGACCTATTTGACCTTCCGAACGGCGCTCTGTATTATTCTCGCTTTTCGTGCGATGATGTGCGGAGACGCATTTTGTCTGCCGGTGGTGTGACAGGCTGTGAATCGGCCAGCGCGTCGCCGCAGTGGCGAGTTCCGGTCGGAGGTTTGACGGTTCGGGAACTGTTCGAAGGATGCACATTCCGAGTCGCCTTTTTGCCCGTGGTCCTTTGAGATCTCACCTCAGTGCTTCGCCCGTCGGCATGCCACGCACTGGCAGATCGGACGGCATCGTCGAGCTGAGAGTGGAAGAGGGCATGGGGAGGAAGAAGCATGTCGCGGAGACGGATGCAGGTTGTCGGAGTGATTCTACTGACGCTGATCGCTCTGGGATTTCGCGTTCACCGGCTGGGAGCCGTTGGATTGAGCGAGGATGAGGCCCGGAAAGTTCAAGCCGCACGAGCGTATCTGAAAGGGACGTTCATCGTCAACACCGAACATCCCATGCTGATGAAATCCTTCATTGCCGGATCGCTCGTCGCATCGAAGTGGTGGAACGAGAGGATCGCGCACGGCAGACCAGGTCTTCTCATTCCCGAGGAAGCAGCGGTGCGGTTTCCCAACGCTCTGTTTGGAGCGCTCACGACGATCCCTTTGTTTCTCTTCGCCTGCGAGATGTTCACGCCGCTGGTGGGATGGACGACGGCGATTCTCTGGGCGACGGGCCTCAATGCCATCGCCATCAACCGCATTGCGAAGGAAGACACGCTGCTGGTCTTCTTTCTCTGGCTGGGCTATTTCTTCTTCACAAAAGCCAAGCATGAAGGACCCGTCGAGACCCCTCGACGCATGCGGCTCTACATGCTCAGCGGCGCGAGCTTCGGTCTCATGATGGCCTCGAAATATTTCCCTCACTACATGGGGCTCATCTTCCTCTACAATTACCTGCGGCCGCATGATCGGCAGACGAATTATCCGCTCGGTCGGCAGGCGATGATTCGGTTCTTCCTCGCCCTTTTCCTGGCCTTCGCTTTGGCCAATCCGATCGTCTTTCATCCGGCCACCGTGCATTCGATTGGCGTCTATTTGACGGAGACGCGGGTGCCCCATCACGGCTACGAAATGATGGGCCAGCTTTACTACAACAACGCCTGGATTTTCACCCAGCGCACGCCCTTCTACTTTTATTTCCTCTTCCTGTTGGTGAAGGTGCCGCCCGTGCTCATCCTGGCCTTTTTGGTCGGGCTGATCATTATCACCCGGGGCTCGCACCTGAGCGCGAGAGTTCAGGCGAGTGCCCTCGCCGCGATGGCGATCTCCCCGCTCATGCTGCTCAAGCCGGGTTCGCCCGATCTGAAACCGGTGATCGTTTACATCCTCGTTCTTTTTTCCCTCTCGCTCCTCGTGGGACTGCTTTTTGTCATGGGGAACCGACGGGACGAAGGTCCTTTCTTTCTCCGCTTCATGCTGGCGTTCTGGATTGTTCCCTTCACGCTGTTCGGAGGAAAGTGGCTCCGCTATACGTTGAGCGTCATGCCGCTGGTGTACCTGACGGCGGCTGTTGGTATCTCCGTTCTGATCATCCGTTTGAGAGAGCGCCTCGGACCGGGCTGGGTCCGGTCGAGCGTCACGGCAGGGGTGATGGCTCTTTTCCTCCTCGTACCGACGGTGACGGCCCTGGCTCACCACCCCTACTATCTCCTCTATGTCAACACATTCGGCGGTGGGGAGAGTCGGCGGGCATTTTATTTCCCTCACGATGAGATCTACGACGCGGGATTGCGCGAAGCCCTCCAGTTCATCGCCGAGCGGGCTCCCCGGCATAGCATCGTCGCTCAAGATGCTCCGAGCGTCATAGCCGTTTATGCCGAGAAGTTCCGGCGACCGGACCTGGTGAGCGTGGAACTCTCCAGCCGCGAATTCGATCTCGCCCGATGGACGCGTCATCCCGACGGCCATGCACGAGAGGAAGCGGTCTATATCATCGTCCAGCGAGGCCGGCGCTATTTCGAGAACGAAGCCTGGCTCCAGTGGCTCGATCGGAATTGTCGCCCGTTGACGGAGATTGTGGTTGACGGTGTCACGACGACCAGAGTGTATGAGCTTCATCAGTCCTGCTCTGTGCTCACGGCCGGAGCGACCACCAGCCCCCTCGATCCACGGGAGATCTCCGTCGGCATCGTGCCCGCCCCGGACTCCGCCGCAGGGGAAAGCAACGGATCGAGAGGTCAGGTTCTCCCGGTGGGTTCCCTTTTCGCTCCGGAGGTGAGAAGGAGGGCGAGAATCAGCCCGACCGGTCGGTCGGTGTGACGACGAGGCGTCAGGGGGCGATCTTCATCCAAGAGCTTTTGCTCCCTATGGTCTCGGTCTCGCGAACTTGATAAAATGAGGCAATGGATGGAAAAGCACTCATCATAAGGAGCGGGATATGGCACACGAAACACTGACCGTCATTGATAACCGCACGGGAAAAAGCTATGACATTCCCATCGAGAACGGCACGATTCGAGCGATTGATCTGCGACAGATTAAAGTCTCCCCGGACGACTTCGGGTTGATGAGCTACGATCCAGGATTCCTCAACACGGCGTCATGTAAGAGTCGAATCACCTTCATTGATGGAGAGCGCGGCATCTTGCGCTATCGCGGATACCCCATCGAACAACTGGCCGAGAAGAGCACCTATCTGGAGACGGCCTACCTGATCATTCACGGAGAGCTTCCCACCAAGAGCCAGCTCGATGAATGGACCTGGCAGATCACCCATCACACGATCCTGCACGAAAACATCAAGAAGCTCATGGACGCCTTTCACCACGATGCGCACCCGATGGGGATGTTCGTGAGCACGGTGGCGGCGCTTTCGACTTTCTATCCCGAGGCGAAAAACATCTTCGATCCGGAGATCCGGCGCAAGCAGATGTACCGGTTAATTGCCAAAGTGCCGACGATTGCCGCTTTCGCCTATCGCCACAGCCGGGGGATGCCTTACGCCTATCCGGACAATGATCTCTCCTACACGGGAAATTTCCTCAACATGATGTACAAAGCGACGGAGGTGAAATACCAGCCGAATCCGGTGCTCGAACGGGCGCTCGACATCCTCTTCATTCTGCACGCCGATCACGAGCAGAACTGTTCGACCAATGCCATGCGAAGTGTGGGCAGCTCGCACGTGGATCCCTATTCGGCGATGGCGGCGGCCGCGGCGGCCCTCTACGGGCCGCTTCATGGGGGAGCCAACGAGGCCGTCCTCCGCATGTTGCGCGAGATCGGCTCGAAGGAACGCATCCCGGACTACATCAAGCGGGTGAAGGCCGGAGAGGTTCGACTCATGGGATTCGGCCACCGCGTCTACAAGAACTACGACCCGCGCGCTCGCATCATCAAGGAGACGGCCTACAAGGTCTTCGAGGTGACGGGCAAAAATCCCCTCATTGATATCGCTCTCGAACTCGAACGCATCGCCCTCGAAGATGATTATTTTATCAGCCGGAAGCTCTATCCCAATGTGGATTTCTATTCCGGCATCATCTACGAGGCGATGGGATTTCCGGTGGAGATGTTCCCCGTGCTCTTTGCCATCCCGCGGACGTCCGGGTGGCTGGCTCAGTGGGAGGAAATGATCCTGGACAGCGAGCAGAAGATCGCTCGACCGCGCCAGATTTATCTCGGCTCGCCCGAGCGGAATTACGTCCCGATTACCGAACGGTGAGCGCGCGACCTCGGGATCACGGCATCTGGCGAGCGATGGTCGGACCGTTGAACGACAATCAGAGGAGGCAGCACTGCCCGGGCCGGGGAAGGGGCTTCCCTTTTTCGCTCGGACATTCGCATCCGCCAGTAACTGCGGGCGTGACAGCCGGAGCTGCAAAAGTTATCCGCAGCGTGCGGGCTGTCGTCTAAGGCAATGAAAAATCCCGCGGCGAATGAACGCGGATCAGTCAGAGCGCTCGCCTTAGTGGGATCTCTAGCGTGGCGATTTTTCGCCGGAGGAAATTGTTCGTGTTCCAGCAATCGGTGAAATTCGGACGCATTCTCGGCATTCCGGTGGGAGTGCACTATTCGTGGTTCATCGTCTTCGTTCTGGTCACCATGTCGCTGGTCGCCCAGTTCTCCGTCGCCCATCCCCACTGGAGTCCCGGAGAGCAATACGGTGTGGGACTGGCTACGAGCCTTCTCTTTTTCGTCTCGGTGATTCTCCATGAGCTGGGCCATAGCGTAGTCGCCCTGCGCAAGGGCATTCCCGTGCGTTCGATCACGCTCTTTGTCTTCGGAGGAGTGGCCCAGATCGAACGGGAGCCGAGCCGTCCCCGAGATGAATTTCACATCGCCGTGGCAGGTCCTGCGGTGAGTCTGCTCCTGGCGGGATTCTTCTATGGGCTCTCGCTGCAAGTGAGAGCGGCGAGCGAACCGCTGGGCGCGCTGACGGGATGGCTCGGGCAGATCAACTTCATTCTCGCCGCCTTCAATCTCATTCCGGGATTTCCGCTGGATGGCGGTCGTATCTTTCGCGCGGTGATGTGGAAATATACCGGCAGCTTTGATCGCGGGACGCGCATCGCTTCCACGACAGGTCAGGGGATCGCCTATCTCTTCATCCTCGGCGGCGTGTGGATGGCCTTCAGCGAAAACTTCGTGAGCGGCCTGTGGCTGGGATTCATCGGCTGGTTCCTGCTCAACGCGGCTCAAGCCACCGTGAGCCAGCTCGATCTCCGGCGGGTGCTGGCGGGCCTCCGCGCTGGCGATGTGATGACCCGCGACTGCCTGGTCATGCCCAGCGATGTCAGTGTCGCCGAGCTGGTCGAGGAGCAACTGCTGCGCACCGGACGACGGTGTGCTCTGGTGACCGAAGATGACCGCCTCGTGGGCCTGGTGACCGTCCATCAGATTCGTCAGGTTCCCCGCGACCGATGGCCTCACACCCAACTCCGCTCCATCGCCATCCCCGCCGCCGAACTTCATGCTGTGCCGCCCGAGATGGAACTGGCCGATGTGCTCGCCCTCATGGATGACTACCGGATCAATCAAGTTCCCGTCATCATCAACGGGCGCATCATCGGCCTGCTCAGCCGGGAAGAGATGATGCATATTCTCCGAACGCGACTCGAACTCGGAGTGTGAAAGGAAGGAGGAATGCGACCATGCTCCTGGATGATCGAATCCGTGGAGAGATTCAGAAACGACTGTCGGGCCTCAGCCGCCCGGTCACTCTCATCTATTTCACCCAAGAACTCGAATGTCCCACCTGCCGGGAAACCGGCCAGCTTCTCCGGGAAACGGCCGAACTGTCGGACAAGATTCGGCTCGAAGTCTATAACTTCCAGCTTGACCGGGACAAAGCCGAAGCGTTTCAGATTGATAAGATCCCTGCCACCGTGGTCATGGGGGAGAAAGATTACGGCATTCGCTTCTATGGCATTCCCTCCGGCTACGAGTTCGCGACGTTTCTCGATACGATGCTGGCCGTCTCACGGGGGGACTCCGAACTCGCTCCGGAAACGCGCGAGAAGATTCGGGCGGTGACCAAACCGCTTCACCTTCAAGTTTTCGTCACGCCCACCTGTCCGTATTGTCCGGCGGCGGTGCGGCTGGCTCATCGAATGGCCATGGAGAGCGATCTCATTCGTGCCGATATGATCGAAGCGACCGAGTTCCCTCACCTCGTCACCAAGTATCAGGTTCGCGGCGTGCCGCTGACGGTCGTCAACGAGACCGTTTTCATCGAGGGGGCCCGACCGGAACCTCAGTTCGTTGACGCCGTGCTCTCGGCTCTCGACGGCTCGACTTCAGAGGAAAGCCGATGATCTCATACCACGACGGTACCAGTCCCTCAAGGAGGCTCTATGGATAAGGACAAGATGGTGAAAGCGCTGAATCAAGCCCTCGCTCAAGAATATGCCTGCTACATCCGCTACAAAACGCATGCGTCGGTGATCACCGGCCCTTATGCCCCCGGCGTGAGCGCCCGGCTCGATGAAATCGCCGAGGACGAAGAGCAACACGCCCAGCATCTGCGGGATCGCATCGTCGCCCTCGGCGGGACGCCCACCATGGCGCCCGAGGCGTCCGATCTCATCCCGGCCACCAAGCTCAAGGATATTCTCTCGGTCAACATCAAGGAGGAGCGAAAGGCCATTGCCATGTATCAGAAGCTGCTCAACGCGATTCCCCGCGAGCAGCGCATCCTCTATGAGACCATCGAGCATATCCTGGAAGAGGAGATGGAGCATCTGGAGGAGCTGGAGCGGTTGCAGGAGTAGCGCCCTCGCGCCAGGCCCTGGCCGAGCGTGCGCGAACAAGCGATGAGGGACCTCGCGAAGAGGCGAGAGTTGAGTTCTCGCCAGCGTCACCGGAGAGAGGGGACGGATGCGACGGTCGCGGGGGAGGACGATGTGTCCCGATGCTCCCGCGCCGCGCTGTGATCGGCTTCCGGTTGCGGGCTGAGGCGGGCCGGGATCATCAGCGATTCCCATCTGCCCCTCTTCCCGGCCATCGCTTGACTTTCCCGTCGGTCCCGGCTCATAGTATAGGCGTGCGCGCAAGGATCAGAAGGCGGATGTAGGAGACGTCATGTTCGGCGGATTGTCGGGAACGGAACTGCTCTTCATCCTTATCATTGCCCTGATCATCTTCGGGCCGCGTAAGCTGCCCGAACTCGGCCGCACAATCGGTCAGAGCCTGGCGCAGTTCCGCAAAGCATCAGAGGATTTCAAACGCTCCTGGGAGGAAGAAGTCTTCATCGAAGAGAAGCGGATGGTAACCTCGCCCACATGGATGGAGCCGGCGTCCTCCCCGCCTTCTCCGACAGCGTCCCTCGCCGCGCCTGAGCAGCCAACGCTCCCTGCACATTCCCCGGACGAGAGCAACGTCAGTGAGTCTTAGGGCCGACGACGTCGAGATCAAGCTCGCCGAGGAGGAAGAACTCGCCGGGACCGAGATGTCCCTGCTGGAGCATCTGGAGGAACTCCGGCAGCGGTTGATTCGGTCGGTTGTGGCTGTTCTCGTTCTCCTGATGGTGTGCTGGTTCGCCCGCGAGGAAATTTTTCGCTTCCTCGAGAAGCCGGTGCGTCAGGCCCTGATGCGGGCGGAAGCTGCCGGAGTGCGCACGGCGCTGGAACCGCATCGCTTCAATTTGCGTGAAGGTGAACGGTTTCAATATTCGCTGCCGGAAGAAGTTCGTGTGGGCGACCGCCTCATCCCGGCGGGAACGCCCGTTCCCGCCCGGGTCGAACGACGCGATGGGACCCTGGCGATTGTGCTCGCCGTTCCCTGGCTGACGGCCAGCGGCCTTGTCCCTGAAGGGACGCGACTCCCTGACCCGACCACCGCGAACGAGTCGGGCGAGAAGCTCATCGTTACCACCGTCCAGGAGGCGTTCAGCCTCTACATTCGCGTCTCCTTCTACGCGGCGCTGTTCCTCGCCATGCCATTTATTCTCTATCAGCTCTGGGCGTTTGTCTCGCCCGGCCTGTATCGTCACGAACGAAAATACGTGGCTCCCTTCATCATCATGGGCTCGTTCTTTTTCGTTCTGGGAGGAGCCTTCGGCTATTACATTGCCTTCCCTCGAGCCGCCGAGTGGTTGCTGGAGCTGGGGAGCGGATTCCGCCCGCTGCTCAAAGCGAGCGAGTATTTCGATCTCATCCTCATCATCATGCTCGGGCTGGGCGCTGTCTTTCAGATTCCCACGATCACCTTCTTTCTCGCCCGAATCGGCGTCGTCACGCCGGCCATGTTGTGGAAGCCCTGGCGGTACGCCATGCTGGGAATTTTCGTCCTGGCGGCGATCATCTCGCCCACCGGCGATATCCCCAATCTGCTGGTGTTTGCCCTGCCCATGATGGTGCTCTACTTCCTCTCGATTGGAATCGCCTGGTTCTTTGGTCGGCCCCGGACCGAAAGAGAGCAGAAAGCCAAGCGCCGTTCGGAGAAGGAGCCGTGAAAGCCGCCGTCCTGCATCGCTTCAACGAACCGTTGCGGGTCGAAGAGGTCGCGCTTCCCTCGCTCGACGCCGACGATGTCCTGCTCCGGGTGGAAGCCTGCGGCGTCTGCCATTCGGACGTGCACATTGCTCAAGGAGATTGGCCACCCCTGACAGGCATAACGAAACTTCCTCTCATCCTGGGGCATGAAGTCGTCGGTCGCGTTGTTCAACGAGGCGAAGCCGTCACCGATCTTCAAGAGGGAGATCGCGTGGGCGTCGCCTGGCTTCACTGGAGTTGCGGCCAGTGTCCGATCTGTCGCGAGGGGCGCGAAAATCTCTGTCCGGCCCAGAAAATCACCGGCGTGACGGTGGATGGCGGTTATGCCGAATTCATTCGGGCCAAGGCCAGTCACGTTGTGAAAGTACCCGAGGCGCTCACCCCGACCGAGGCCGCTCCGCTTTTCTGTGCCGGCGTCACGGTCTATCGAGCACTCACACGAGCGGACGTGAGATCCGGTCAACGGGTCGCTTTGTTCGGCATCGGCGGTCTCGGTCACCTGGCCGTTCAGATGGCCAAAGGGTTCGGCGCCGAAGTCATCGCTGTGGATATTGCCGAGGAGAAACTGGAGCTGGCCCGCTCTCTGGGGGCTGATCAGACGCTTCATGCGACACGGGACGCCGTGGTCTCGGAGTTGCGGGCAACAGGGGGCGTGCACGTGGCGGTTGTCACTTCGGCGGCCAGGGCCGCCTACGATACAGCCTTCGCCTCCTTGCGACCGGGTGGCACGCTCGTTGTCGTCGGTCTGCCGGCGGAACCGCTGACATTCCCCGCGATCCTGATGGCGGCAACGGAAGCGCGAATTATCGCGTCGGCTGTCGGCACGCGTGAGGATTTACGACAAACGCTGGCACTCGCCGCGACGGGGCGACTCCGCTGTCAGGTGGAAACCCATCCGCTGGACCGCATCAACGACATCTTTGATCGCCTGCGTCAGGCCCAAATCCCCGGTCGAGCCGTGCTTTGCTTGTGCGAAAAGTAGCGCAGCCTCGCCAGGCGGCGAAAAACGCAGGCCGGAAAGCCCGCGCTACGGTGGGTACTTTTGCGTTTTGGAGGATTCATCGCGATGGAGGCGCTCTTTTCACCGACCCTGATCGAAGCGGTGAGAGACAAATTCTGGTACGTGACGGAAGACAGTCAGGCCACCCCGCGGATCTTCTTCGACAGTGCGGCGGGCAGCCTCGTTCTCCGAGAAGCTCAGGCCGCCATCGAACGCTATTCCCGGATGAGTTCATACGGAGGCGGGCTCTTTCCCGACTCTCTCGTTGTGGATGAACTGGCCGAGCGAGCGCGGGCGGCGGTGGCCGATCTCATCAATGCTCCCTCGCCCCCCTGCATCTTCACCGGCGAGTCGGCGACGGCGGTGCTGCGTCGGCTGGCCGAAGCCCTATTGCCGTCGTTACCTGACGGAAGTCGGCTCATCCTCTCGGCGGCCGATCATAATGCCAATATTGACGCCTGGCGACGAACAGCAGATGAGCTGAAGGCGAAAGACTTCGATCTTCAGATGGTTCGGTTCGTGCCTGAGACGGGAACCATTGATCTCGGCCATCTCGAATCGCTGCTGAGCGATCGAGTTCGACTGGTCGCCGTCTCTCATGCCTCGAATGTACTGGGCGCGGAAAATCCCCTTCGGGACGTGCGCGCCCTGCTCGACAGAAAATCTCCAGAAGCGGTCCTCGTCGTGGACGGCGTTCACTTCATCGCCCACGGTCCGGTTGACGTGCAGGCGATGCGCGCGGATGCCTACGTTTTCTCCAGCTACAAGATTTTCGCGCAGCGGGGCCTGAGTTTCGCGTATCTGAGCAACCGGCTGGCCCGACTACCCCATTACAAACTGGCTCCCGCACCCGACGACCCTCCCGAAAGCTGGGAGTGGGGATTTCGCAATCCGGCCGATCTGGCTCCCATCATCGCCGTGAGAGATTATCTCGCCTGGCTCGGAACCGCATGCTTCCCCGCGTCGGCGGAGTCCGTGGACCTTCGCACGCGGGTTCAGCGCGGGCAGATCGCCATCCGTCAGTACGAGGCGACGCTTGTTCGCGCCCTGTTCGATGGCGTGGGGACGACGCCGGGATTGCGGGCGATGGAGGGTGTGACCATTTACGGCGTTCGAGACCCCGAGTTCTATCATCTGAAGGAGCCCACGGTCGCCTTCACCCTCCAGAGCCACACGAGCGATGCCGTGGCCGCAACTCTCTGGCGGGACTATCGCATCGCGGTGCGCAGCGGCGACCATTACGCGCAGCAAACACACCGCCATCTGGGAATCACCGACACCGTCCGGGCATCGCTTGCTCATTACAACACGGTGGAGGAAGTCCGCCAGTTCCTCAATGCCCTCGGCGAGATGACGCGGCGAGCACCTCGCCCGTGAGAGATCGCGCGAGAGCACGGCGAACCATTTTTCCATTCTGAGCCCCGTCAGGAGCAGCACGCAGAAAAGGTTCAGTTACCGCCGTCCAGGAGAATGCGCAAGCCTCGTCGGGGGTGATGTGCTTAGAGCCGCCCGAGACGAAACATTCCCGCGTGCGTCAGGAACGACACGTGCAATCGTTGGTTGGGTCGGGACATGCCGCTCCTCTGGAGGCTTGGTCGCGGGGCCGCCATGTGCGGGCTATAACCACGTGGCTCCGCGCAGACCTGGCGGGATGCTGGCCGGATGGCCTGATGGGAAGCTCGCTCGGACGTCACCGGTGGCGTCCTTCATTGACTCTGCCAGTCGCCGTTTTAACGCGTGAGGTATTCTTCGATGTAGCGGGCAAACGCGCGGAAATCGTCCAGCCGATTCTGCAGCACCTCATAGACCTCTCGCCGGTCCACCTCCACATACTCGTGAACGAGAATATTTCTGAACCCTGCCATCCCTCGAATCCGCCGGGCGAATTCTCGAGGGAGAATTCCTCGTTCGCCGAGCTTATCAATGACATCGGCATATTCTTCAATCGCGGTTTCCCCCAGCGCTGCCAGGATGTGATTGCCTATATCGAGGACGACCTGAATGGAGAGTTGCAGGCCATGTTCCACCGACCACAAATCCCTTAAGCGTGAGGTCAACTGCTCGAAAGGGAGCTGACGTAACGTTTCCAGCTCGGCAACATAACGGGATAGCTCTCGCAGTTTTTTCCGAACAAGGTCCTTATCAATCACGCCAGCCGAATCTCCCCTGTCGAATTCGCTGAGAGATGTAACGATCATGCACCCTCCAGAGCGGCCTGAGATCGTTATACTCGGCGAGAGTGCGAACGTGAAAGGCAATGCGCTCACTGTCAGATCGAGAGAAGATGAGCTTGCCGTAACGAATCACCCGAAATCGAAGAGACGGCGGAGCCGTGTTGAGAACGACCAGATCAATGCCGCTCGTACCGAGTATCTTCATCAGATCGGTGATCAGGCTGGCTCGATAGCCGTAGGGATAATTTCCCGTCAGCATCTTCGTATCCACGAAGATGGCTATATCCAGGTCGCTCAACCGGCCTGCTCTGCCACCGGCCACCGAGCCGAAGAGATAGGCGAATCCCACCTCCGCCCTCTGGCTGAAATAGGTGGTGAGCGTTGTCACAATATGGCTGATATTCAACGTCACATCAGACATAGTAGGCTGGCCTTTGTGGGAGGTCAAGCGAGAGGGACGTCAGCGAAAGCGATAACTGCGTGCAAGCTCCTGTTCTACGGGGACCGATGCGCGAGCTTTTTTAAAGTTCCCTCAAGAAGCAATACAGCCGCCAGGAGCAGGCCCGCGTCGCTTTTGCTCGACTTGCGGGGAGTCGCGTGGCCAATCCTCTAGCCATTAGGCTCCGCGCGGAGCCGGGGGATTGACATTCGCCCATCTGACGTGGCGACGCATGGCGCCATGTCCGGCCATCCGTCAGCTCCCTCGGAGCAGCATCTTTTCGACGAACTGTGTCCGGAGTGAGGTGCTCACTCGTCCAGGATGCGCTCGGCGATTTCCTGATCGGCATCCATGATGTAAGGGATACCGCTCACGTCGGCGGCCTCGCGCGTCAGCGCAGCGATGTCATCGCGGCTGATGTAGTCGAGGACGAATTTGCGATTCCCGCACATCAGTTGGCGCAATCCCTGGGCCAGGCGCTGGAGATAGGTGTAGAGGCCGATGGCGCCCGGAGGAATCTTCTGAAAGTCGGCACCGAATCGGCGCTTGAGTTCCGGAGCCGTGATGAAGATCTCTTCGATCGTCTCGCCGAAGCGGGCGACGTAAACGGGAAGATCTCCGTCTTCGATGCGCCGGCCGAGCGTTTTGCCCACCATGGCGGCGGCCAGGGGAGCGCGCGCCATGCCGATCAATTTGAAGTAGGGCGCGCCGAGAGCCAGGCCCTTGAAGATCTGGTCCTCGAAGGCGAATCCTCCGGCGATGGCGATGTCGGGGATGTACTCTCCTCGTTCGGCCAGACGTTTGACATAGCGATAAAGGAGCGAATGCAGCTCGACCGGCGGGACGCCCCATTCGTTCATCATCCGCCAGGGACTCATGCCGGTTCCGCCGCCGGCTCCATCCACCGTGAGCAGGTCAATTCCGGCAATGGAGGAAAATTTGAGCGCCCGCGCCAGATCCGCCGGACGGTAGGCCCCGGTTTTGAGGAAGACGTATCGTGCGCCCGCCCGCCGCAACTCCTCCACGCGCTTGACGAAATCTTCCAGGGTCGGCATCCCGATCCGCGAATGACGCTCGAATTCCTTGAACGATCCGCGCTCGAAGGCCTGGACCACCTGCGGATCATCGGGATCGGGCAGGACAATATAGCCGCGCTGTTTCAACAGGCGGGCCTTGGCCAGGTCTTTGATCTTGACTTCGCCGCCGATGTCTTTGGCTCCCTGGCCCCACTTCAGCTCCACTGCTTCGACTTCGAGTTTGGAGATGACGTACTCATGAACGCCAAGGCGGGTGTCCTCGACGTTGGCCTGGACGACAATCGTCCCGTAGCCGTCTTGCCAGGATTTGTAGAGTTTCACCCGCCGTTCCATCTCCGGGGAGTGAACGACGCGCCCGTGACGGAATTCCGCCTGCTCGTCCATACCGCAGACGTTTTCGCCGATGGTGAGCGGAATGCCGGCAATAGCTGCACCGATGGCGAGTCCTTCCCAGTTGTTCTTGGCGATGGCCGTCGAGCCCAGGCCGGGAATGATGATGGGCAGCTTGACGCGAATGCCCCTATCACGCCCGATGCGTCGCTCCAGCGAAACGGCGGGAAAGATGGCAGCATCGGGATCAGCCGAAACGCCGTGCGCACCGACGGTCGTCCCCAGGATGGTGAAATGGGAGAGATCAATGGGATAACGCTTTTCGGATGCCGCCGTGATGATTCCGAAAGGCTGCGGGTAGATGACCTCGGCTCCACGATAAGCCGACTTGCCGATCTCGCACATCCCGATGCAGCCATCAACACAGGTGGCGCACATCCCGCTCAATGACACCACCGAGTCTTCGGTTCGATTCTTGGTCAGCGTAGCGGCTGAGGCGTTAATCTTCGACAAACTCATAATCCCCTCCATCGGTAGAGATCTTTCGCTCATTCATGTTCGAACGGCTCCCGGCATCTTCTATCCCCTCTGGTGCTCCAGTCGTCGAATCACGATCTCACACGGGACCGAGGATCGGGTGAGTGCGGATGCCCGGCGGGCGCTTCGCGTT